>JAGDXR010000008.1 GCA_023261745.1 Thermoplasmata archaeon
TCTGAGTACTTCAGGCTGCTGTCAGTCAATCTTTGCGGTTCGATGAAACTCCACCACGGGTGGAGGGGAGATCAGCAAGAAGCTCCGAAGCTTTAGCTAGGAGTAGCTGACTATTCCATTAAAATTCATGAAAGTTAATGGTTGAAATTTCAATTGTATTTGTATCTCCAAAATATTCGGGTAATGTTGGGTCCTTGGCAAGAGTAATGAAAAATTTTAATTTTAAGGAAATGGTCATTGTAAATCCAAAGTGCAGGATAGACGATGAATCATACAAATATGCAATGCACGGGTCAGATATTCTTGAAAATGCCAGAATTGTGGACAGTCTGGATGAAGTATTGGATGGACTGAAACTTTCCATCGGAACAAGCGCAATTTCTACAAAAACTGAAAATAATTTTCTTAGAATACCGAAAACACCTGAGGAAATTGCAGAACACATAAAGAATATTGATGGGAAAATAGGCATATTCTTTGGCAGGGAGGATATAGGATTGCTGAATGAAGAACTTGAAAAGATGGATCTTTTTCTGACAGTACCGGCAAATCCAGAATATCCTGTAATGAACATAACACACTCAGCTGCCATTATATTTTATGTTCTTTACAAAAACATATCCGGGGATGAAAGGAAAATAAACCATGCAAAAAAACATGAACTTGACCTTCTGTATGAAAGAATAACGGAAATAATTGACCTAACAGATTATCCAGAAATAAAAAAGAAAAATAATTACAGGATGTTAAAAAGAATCATTGGAAGATCCGGCATCACGGAATGGGAGTATCATATTCTGATGGGCATGCTTTCAGAAATCAGAAGAAAAATGGAAAATACTCATCAATAAATGCAGAATCCGAAGCCTTTTCACCGTTCATGTATGATTCTTCATTTCCATGTCCTATCAGAAGACCGGTTATCTTTATCTTTTCCCTGTAACCTTCAACAGTTTTCAGTGAAATCCTCACATCTATTTTGTCACCAAACATATCACCGATGTATCTCGAAACGGTCTCAAGGTCATCAACGGTGAAGTTTTCATCAGATATTATGTTTATTATCGCATTTCTGTAATTGGAAGGGTCAAATGAAGAAAATCTTGAGTTAAACATTGAAGATATCACATTTTCAATATTTTTCCTTTCGCCCTCTCCGTATATGATTGTGGATTCCCCACCATTTTTCATCATACCTTTCAGGGTTTCAAAATCAAGATTCATGTGCAGGGACTTTTCATATACGATGTCCATAATTGTTTCAACTATGCTTCCTATGATACCGGAATTCATTATTTCCATAGCCTTCTGGAATGACTGATTCCTGAACATTTTGAAAATGGTATCGTTTTCAAGGACAATGGTTGTATTGGATGAATATCTGTAATTCTTAAGTGATTTCATTGCCTTACCCATCTTATCCTTTCCTTCAAGAGAAAAAGGCATTGTAACAATGGATATTACCAGTGATTTTCTTATTTTTTTCAGATAGCTCGCTATGTAGGGGCCGAGACCACCTCCCGTTCCTCCGCCAAGACCTGCCACTATTATCACCAGGCTGTACCCATCCACAATCTGTCTCCATGCTGACTGTGTCATTGCAGCTATTGTCATCCCTTTTTCCACCTTTCCCTCGGTGGATAAAGGCTTGTCATGCATATCCCGCAAAATTACCTTTTTAATACCATATGGAATGTTGCTGTTTACATTCTCCTCAACATTTATTATCGCAAAATCTATGTTACTTATACCCTTTGAAAATATGGATGTAACAGCATTGGTACCCATTCCACCTATACCAAGTATCAATGCTTTTACTGAATTATTTCTGCTGTCATTGAAAAGGAGACTCTTATCCGAAATATTAAAACCATTATACATCATTTTTATCACCTGTCTGACTTTTTTATGCAAATTGTCTTATTGATTTATGAATATTAAAAATTTTTGCAGAAAATAACCATTAAATAACAGAACCATTTGTAAATATGGACGTTTATAGATTAAGGAGAAATATAATACGAAATATTTCCGGTGGCCGTCCAGTACTGTTTTCATCCAAGAATGTATTTTCCAGAAAAATTTCCAGGTATACCGATTTTTATTATCTTCTCATTGACAGGGAAGACCATTTCATTCTTCACGATTCCCAGGACGTCAGCCTTTTCAGGGAAGACAATATTACTGTTTCCTCAGATCCTGAAAGTGAAATTAAAAAGTTACTTAACGGAAGAATTCCATATGTTTTCAATGAAAGTATTGATTTTATTCCTGTTGAAAGAGCAGATTTTTCCCATATATTCAGAAAACCTCTGGATGAGGAAATTGATGTAATTGAAACCGGATCAAAAATATTAAGGGAATCTTTCACCGTTTCCATGAATAATATTGTGGAAAATATGAGGGAATATGAAATCATGGCTCTTTTTGATTACAACATTGAAAAATCCGGCATGATAGAATTTCTGCATCCGACTGCCGTGTTAACAGGAAACAGAACATCAATTCCTCTTGGCAGAACATCGGAGAAAATATTTACAAAGGGTGAAAACATCATAGTGGATTCATCTCCCTATTATAAAAATTACCTGCTTAGCTATTCGCAAACATTTTTTACAGAATTCAATGAAGAATATGAAAAAATATGGAAGATATATGAAAAAATGTTTGAAAACGTGGAAAATCTGCTTAAACCTGGAACGGAGTGTCATATTATCGATAAATATTTCAGGCAGTTTTTAAATCAATACAATCTTTCATTTCCGCATTATTCCGGATATCCCGTTGGAGAATTCACTAAACCTTACTGTTTTCCCGATTCCAGGGATGTTCTTGAGAGGAACATGGTTCTTGTTCTTGTTCCCGCAATATACATAAAAAATAAGTTTGGAATAAGAAATAAAAGGATTGTTCAGATAACAGATGACGGATACAGAACGCTCGATTGAATAGCGGGGAGTGGATTTGAACCACTGATCTACGGGTTATGAGCCCGTCGGGATTTCCAGGCTACCCTACCCCGCTTTATCATTATAATATTATACTCCATCTTAAATCTTTTTGTTATGAGATTGAGTTTGCAGAACATTTTTCAGAATTTCAACCAGTATGGAAAAATTTATTATAATAAATCACATAGAATAATATGTTAAAAATATGATAATTATCGATTTCCTCAGAATTGTCCCGTTCCTGCCATATATTGTAGTTTCAATTATGGTTACATATTCCATATACTATTTTATGAGGAAAAATGTGGATAAATATGAGAACACAAATGAATCGATAAGGAAATATCTTCAATATCATTCTTCTAAAACAGAAAACATTGAAAACTTAAGGAAGATATTCAAAAACGAGCAATTATTAGGCGTGATGACAGCCAACGGTATTAGAGTTGATAAGATGTATGACAGAATAGACGGATTATATCAGAAAAATCTGGAATTTAAAAATCACGCATCAAGCTTTTCAGATGAACTGAAATATAGAATTGTGCTTTATAATAACATTTTATTCTCTTTCGTAATATCATTTTGGTTCCTCCTGTTTCTGTCCATTCTGCCATTAAAAATGGAATCAATCTTTTATCTTAATTATACAGAAGGATTATTTTTCATTTATTCCCTTTTTTTGATATTGTCCATAGGGACAATTTCATATATTCATTATTTTTATTACAACATTAAAAATATATCAATATATTTAGAAATAGGAATAATATTATTCACGGTTCTATTTTTTATCACACCCATAGTGTTTATCCAGCCATGGTACAGTTCCATGATAATATTAATAATGATCTTAACAACAATCGCACTGATAACATTTATAAATGCAGTGTTCACTCTATACAGCAGGACACATTCCATTATCTATATTTCCTATTTTTCATTGATCTCTTCATTCATAATTATAGATATATCTCTGTTACTGAACATCATGGTATTCCTTTCCAGTCATATGTGAAAATTATTCCATAACCTTTTTCTGTATTTTTTCGGTCTTTTCCCTGCTTATCCTTTCATTGAGTATATCCTTCAGTTCTCTATCATTCAGTCTGGTATATATAACCTGCTCCTTCTTGCTTCTGTCCCTGTAAACTGTTATACCCTTGCATTTCAGTTTATATGCAAGCATGTACGCCTCTTCGACCTCTTCAAGAGTGGAATCATTCCTCATATTTATTGTTTTTGAAACTGAATTATCAGTGTGTTTCTGGAATGTTGCCTGCATAAGCACATGCCATCTGAAATCTATGTCATGTGCAACCTGAAATATCTTTTTTATATCCTCCGGAAGATCCATGCTCTGAATCGAGCCTTTTTCTGAAACCTGCCTGAGAATATCTTCAGAATACAGATTTCTCTTTCTCAGTTCTTCCTCGAACAGTGTATTTATTTCAATCATTTCCGTATTTTCCAGGACATTTCTTATAAAAACAAGGCCAAAAAGGGGCTCTATGCCGGAAGACGTCCCGGCAATTATTGATATGGAACCAGTGGGTGCAATTGTCGTGGTTGTTGCATTTCTCATCCTTATCCCCTTTTCATTCCAGACCGAAAATTCCCATGCTCTGAATGTACCCTTATATTTTGCCAGATTTTCGCTCTCTTCATGACTTACCCTCTCAATGAATCCCATAACGTCATCGGCTATTTCTATTGCCCTTTTGCTTGCATATGGAATCTTCATCTTTATCAGCATTTCTGCAAAACCCATCACACCAAGACCTATTTTTCTTGTCTGTCTGGTCATGTATTCGATCTGCGGCAGGGGGTATTTATTGGCATCAATTACATTGTCAAGGAAATGTACGGCTATTTTTATTATTTTTCTGAGCCTTTCCCAGTCTATTTCACCCTTATCATTCACAAACCTGCTCAGGTTAATGGAACCAAGGTTGCATGACTCAAATGGAAGCAGGGGCTGTTCACCACATGGGTTTGTTGCCTCAATTTCCCCGAGCAGGGGTGTCGGGTTTTCCCTGTTTATCTCATCTATGAATAAAACACCCGGGTCCCCGGTTTTCCATGCCTGGGAAATGATAAGGTTCCAGATCTGTCTTGCAGGCATTCTTGAAACAGGCATCTTAGTCCTTGGATTTATCAAATCTATTTCCTCATTTGCCATTACGGCATCCATGAAGAAATCAGGTATGGATACGCTCAGGTTAAAATTTTTAAATTTTCCTTCAAACCCCTTTGCATTTATGAAATTTATTATGTCAGGATGATCAACCCTCAAAACACCCATGTTTGCGCCTCTCCTTTTCCCACCCTGTTTTATCACATCCGTGGATACATCAAATATCTGCATGAAACTTACAGGTCCCGAGGCCACGCCCATGGTGCTTCCCACAATGTCCCCCTGTGGCCTTAATTTTGAGAATGAAAATCCTGTGCCTCCACCCGATTTATGTATTACTGCTGTAAATTTTAGGGCATCATATATGCTTTCTATGGAATCATCCACCGGTATAACAAAACATGCCGACAGCTGTCCGAGTGGTGTGTTCGCATTCATCAGGGTTGGTGAATTCGGGAGAAATTCAAGATTAACCATGATCTCATAGAATTTTTTTGCCAGGTCTTCAACATAATCAAAATGATCATCCAGAAATTTCAGAACATCATCAAAGGACATTTTCATTTTTCCCTCTGAATTCATGGACCTGTAAGCCCTGTAAAGCATGTCAATCTCAAATTTCGAGAGGTTTATTTTTTTTGGAATGTATCTTATTTCAATGTTCTTCTCCTTCTGTTTTCCATTAATGTCGTATATTTCTTCATGGTACAGTATCTCAGGAATTGCAACATATCTTGCAACCCTCCAGAACATCTCCCTTGGTGTTTCAATTATTTTGCCCTCTTCATTTTTTAGGAGATACCTTGCCTGTAAAAGTTTTATTGCATTTACGTTTAATTTCAGATCATCCTTTATGCCGAAGAGATTCTTTATTTCCCTTATCTCCTTCCTTTTTTCCCTGTAAAGAATATACGTTTTTGCGGTTTTGACATAACCTTCTTGCATCAGGACTTCTTCCACAACATCCTGAATATCTTCTACCGTGGGAATGTCATTTCCAAATTTGTCAATAAGGATATCTTCAACCTTTTCGCTTAGCATTTCAGAAATATTATCCGCTTCATTAACTTCGTTTGTTTCCAGAAAAGCTTTCCTTATTGCCTCTTTTATCTTGCTTCTATTATATAATACATAATCACCGTTTCTTTTCCTTACTAGACCAAACATAATTTATATAAAAAAATATTAAAAATAAATTTTATCATTTTTTATTTTTCATTTTGCTGTATACTTCCATTACATTTTCAACAAAATCATGTTCCGGCAGGGCTCCCTGGAATACCACATCATCATTTATAACGATGTGTGGCACGGCAGAAACTCCATACTGATCGGCCCAGTCTGGGAATTCTATTGCCTCTATCATCTTTCCATGAATGTATTTGTTGTACTGCGCAAATTTGTGAGCGGTCCTGACAGCCCTTGGACAGTACGGACATGTCGGTGTTACAAATACCTTTATTTCTATTGGTTCATCTATTTCATCAAGATGCTCCTTGACATGTTCTTCAAACGTGACTTTTCTCTGGGATACGCTTATTATATCTTCTATCAGCGATGAAAATTCATACCCCGCAGGTATTCCGATATACCTTATCCTGGAACCATATTCATTGTTGTCTGTTATTATGGTTGTCGGTGCTTTATCCACACCCATCTCCTTTGCCTTATCGCTATTTACATTCAGAACCTCAACATGAATTGCATCATGTAATGAAGCGGTTTCATTGGTTATGTCTACCGTTTCCTTGCAATACCTGCAGTTGTCATTTGACGTAAACACATATACATATACATCATCCTTCATTTTCTTCTCGAATTCCTTCTTAAGAAATTTCTTGTCCTCTTCACTTATCAAAGACATCAAAACCACCTTTCTAAATACAAAAAACTTCATTTATATAAATTTTAAGTAGCTTTTTTTATTGAAATGAGAAAATTCCGGTCAAATTTTTTTAAAAATACATATTCCAAGAAGTTTTAAAATCTTATATCCATAAATAAAAACTGTATAGAGTGGAAATTCCTAAACGCAGTGAATGTGATTTTATTTATATAGTGAATAATAGATATTAAATAAAAACAACTTAACCGATTTTTACCTCAGCGATGAAACCAGAATTATAAGCAAGAGAAATATGGCAAGGTAAGGTGATGTTATTTTAAAAATAATGAATGATAGATTTTTATCCAATTTAAAAAGTAAATATATAATGGGTATTGCAATCACAAGATCTATTGCAATTATGTAAATCAGGAAAGAGGGATAGTAAAAATAGAAGAATAATATGGAATCGATCAACAATATGAACAGAAAGAGAGTCATAATTTTTACAGTAAACCTCTCTCCGTATTTCACCGGAAGCATGGGAACATTTGCATTTCTGTAGTCATCTGAATACCTTATCGCAAGGCTCCATATGTGTATGGGTGTCCAGAAAATTATTGTTAGCATAATCATTAAAGGAATGAAGGAAAAAAAACGGTTTGAAACCGCAGAATAAATGACCATTACTGGAGCACCACCGGCAATGCTCCCTATCAGGATGTTGCTTGAAGTCTTTCTCTTTGTTAAATAATTGTAGAGAAATGGGTCGAAGGTTATACCAATCATGAGCCAGATTATGGAATAAAATTTACCCATCAAGAAAAAACCGAGTATGGAAATTATTATAAGTATGGAACCAAAATAGATTGCCTTTTCAGGAGGATTGATCTTCCCTGCCGGGATCGGTCTCTTTCTGGTTCTTTCCATTATTGAATCAATGTCCCTGTCAATGTAATTTGTTATTGTATTGGTTCCCATCACAGCAATGAAAAGCAAAATAAGTGAATATATATAAATATATAGATATTCAGAAAAAGAATAATTTACTATTGCTCCCCCCGCCGCCCCTGCAAATACAAGAAGAAGGGATTCCCTTAATTTTCCCAGCCTTATGTAATCCGCAAATCCCATGAAAACTTAATGGATACTAAATATTAAATTATTTTTCAGAGAAATCCAGCCTTCTGAAGAATGAGTATATCTTCTGTGGTCAGGGGCTCTCCTTTCTTGAACTTTTCATATATGTCTTCCGCAACCTTTTTCAGTTCTGTTTCCCTTTCCTGCTTCTTCTGAGTGGTCTGGGTCTGCCGGATTGCCACAATTATTTTTTCATAATCCTTTAGTTCTTTTATGATTTCCTTTACCCTGTCATCCTCTTCCTTTGCCTTCTGCAACGCATTAATGTAATTCTGGTGTGCTTCATCTGACTTGGCCTTGGATTGATATGCCTGTTCAAACAGTTCCATGGCCTGCTGATGGGCCTGCTCCCTTTCGGCTATTAAACCATTTATTTTCTGATTCAGTTCATCAAGCTTTATTTTAATGCTGAGATATTCTGCTTTCTTTTCCTGATATTCCTTATCATTTTTTACAAACTCTTCCTCTTCCTTTTTATATCTCTCGATCATTGCATGTAGTTTCCTGATTTCTTCAATGAGCTCATCTTCCTTTTCCTTCGTAAGGTTCTGTGTCTGCTGCTTCATTTCAAGATCTTCAAGCCTCTTTTTGAGAGACTTTATGGATGGCCTTTCGGAGGCCTTGACCCTGATTACCTTGTCCCTTATTTCCTTCAGTTCATCCCTTTTAAGCATCAATTCTTTCAAAATTTCATCCTTCTGTGATTTCAGGTTCCTGATTTCTTCATTCAGCTTTTCCCTTCTTTCTTTTGCCTCATTTGCCCTGGCAAAGAGTTCCTTTGTCTGTTTGTTCAATTCATCCCTCTTCTGTTCCCAGTCTTCTGCATCTTTAAAAAATCTCTCTCTGGAACTTCTATGTATTTCAAGTTCTTTTTTCTTAGAATCGTATTTTTCCTCAATGTTTTCCAGAACCTCTGTCATAACAATGCAAATAAGAATATTTACATCTGATATATAAATCTATTCCGCATTTATAGGAAAGTTATGAGTATGAGGGAAGCAGTAAAATCAGGTATTCAGAGAAGAGATACATGGACTTCCCTCATCATACTGAAGCTTCCCTATGATGTATTTGCACTTGAGGCACTGAATCCCGCACAGATGAGGCAAAATGGACAGGGTAGAAAATTCAGGAAGATGCTTGGCTCATGGTCACCATCTGAGCTGGAGAAATTCATAGAATACAAGGCAGAGGATGCGGGTAAGATTGTGGTATATGTAAATCCAAACGCATATAATAGAAATGCTCAAGGTGTGGATACACAGATAAAAATAACAGGCACGGTTCAGTATTCAGATGCGGAAATTGTTGTTTTGAGCTAAATGTCTCAAGAAACATTGGGTTACTATGTAAATCTGAGTACTTCAGGCTGTTGTCAGCCAGCCAATCGTTGCGGTTCAATGAACATCCACTCACGGGTGGAGCAGGAGACCAGCAACAAGCTTTGAAGCTTTAGCGAGGAGTAGCTGATAATAAGAAATTAAAAAAGTATTTATTCAATTTGAATTTCATTGAATCATGGAATCTAAAATTATACTTGCCCTGGACCTAACAGATTATCAAAAATCGATATACATTTCAAAAATCATATCCGGTGAAGTTTATGCAATAAAAATAGGATATCCTCTCGTTTTATCACATGGAATAAGAATAGTGAAAGAATTATCCAGATATTCAAAAATAATATGCGATTTCAAGCTTGCCGATATACCGAACACGAACAGGATAATCGCAAAACTGGCAAAGGAAAACGGTGCCATGGGTATAATATCACATGCATTTCCGGGATCCGATTCATTAAAGGCTGTCATTGATGAATTTAAACCGGGAGATATCTATGCCGTGGTCGAAATGAGTCATGAAGGATCACTTGAATATATACAGAAACACTCAATGGAAATGGCAAGGATGGCCATAGATCTTGGCGTGGATGGCTTCATAGTTCCAGGTACAAGACCCGAGAGAATCAAACTTTACAGGGAGATTTCAGGAAGAATTAAATTGCTGGCCCCGGGCATAGGAACTCAGGGAGGTGATCCCGTGGAAGCGCTCAGGGCAGGTGCGGATTATCTTATAATAGGACGATCCATATATGAATCGGATAATCCCCTTTTAACAGTAAAAAAATTGAATGAAAGAATAAATGAAAATCTATAATTTTTTTCTCACATAAACACCATATTTCTCATATCCCAGTTTCCTGTAATATTCCACTGCGCCTGCTCCACTGTTGACAAGAAGATATCCGTATCCAAATTCATTTTTTGTTATGTCTTCGGCCGCTTCCATAAGTTTTCTTCCGTATCCCCTGTGCTGAAAGGCCATGTTAAATTTATAACCCACAGGTACCTCCTCACCAAGGACTTTAAGTTCCCTGACAATCATGCCATTAAACAGTTCATGTCTGTGGAAATGATCCGAAGGCTTCCTTAATCTCAGATATCCAATGATCGCATCATTGTTCAAATCTTCAAATGACAGGAAAATTTCAATACCTTCGCCCGCCCTGTAATCCGTCCTGAGTAATTGGATATTAAATTCTTTATTGATGATTTCACCCCTTTCCATCTTCCTCCCTATTTCACGACATCTTATGCATCTGCAGTGTGAATTGTTTTCCTTCAATCTGTTATATGCAAGATCCCTGATATCACTTCTCCTTATTCCGTCAATGATTAGAGGTACCGGTATATCCCTAGCAACCCTCTGAATCCTTACCCATTTCGGAACTATTTTTTTGATTTCCACTAGAAGATTCAGAAATGTATCGTCATCATAGGCCCTGTATTTTCCCTCCTTCCACCAATTGTAAAGTTCTGAATTTTTAACAACAACAGTGGGATAAATTTTAATCATGTCTGGTCTGTAATTTTCGTTTTCAAATATGGTTTTAAAGGATTCAAGATCCCTCTCTGGACTTGAACCTGGCAACCCCGGCATCATGTGGTATCCTATTTTAAGCCCGGCATCCCTTGCCAGCCTCGTGGCCCTGATCACTTCAGATTGTCCGTGACCACGCCTGACAAGATTCAGTATATCATCAAATACCGTCTGGACACCGAGTTCCACCCTTGTGACACCAATTTTCAGGGATTCATCTATCTCCCTTTCATAAAACCAGTCCGGTCTTGTTTCAAAAGTTAAACCTATCATTCTATTTTTTGAAAACTCGTTCCAGTTTTTTGCATCCATCAAATTTTCTGATTCAAAACCATTCATTGCATCATACATTCCCTTTACAAAATATTCCTGATATGATTCAGGCCTTGCTGTTATTGTACCCCCCATTACTATGCCATCTATTTTTGATGTTGCATGGCCTATTTTATTCAACTGTTCAATCCTTGCCCTGACCTGCCTGTATGGATCATAATCATTAGCTATTGCTCTCAGTGCAGCGGGTTCTCTTCCAGTGTAACTCTGAGCAGTATTGTATTCAACTCCCCCCGGACAGTATATGCATTTTCCATGAGGGCATGGAAAAGGGGATGTCATTGCTGCAACGACTGCAACTCCTGATAATGTTCTTGAAGGTTTTCTGACCAATAAATCCCTGTATGAATCCCTTTCATCTTCAAGTGCATCCAGAATCTCGCTATTTTTAGGAATTCTTTTGTGGAATCTTTTTGAATATTCCATTTTAAGCTTCTGAATTTCTTCCCTTGTAATGTTTTTATTTTCCCTTATTTCTTTTGCTATCAATTTTGATATGTCTATATCATTAATCATTGCACATCATCCACATTAATTATTGAATGTGTCTGTGTATCTCCCACTGAAACAAACTGTTCTACAAACTTCAGTGCATTCTGTTCGTTTGAAGCTTCAAATATTATCATTGCATCGGGTTTACCAAACAGTATATATCTGTTTACAATTTTTATTCCATCGGGAAAATGCAATTTTTTCATCAGATTGATCAGATTATTATATGTTGTGGGGTTTGCATTGATAAATGTCACGAAAAGCATAGTTATCAAATAAAATAACAATTATATAAATTCTCTTTTCACAAGAATTGAAAAGTTTTGTAATGAAAAATGAATTTTATCTGAATCATTGAACAAAAAATTAAATATAATAATTAGGATATTAGAGAAACAAGGTGATCTGGTTGGCCAAAGATGATGTTGATGAGGGAATTTCATATGATATTGAAAAGGATGAATTTGTTAAACAGATAAAAATTCTGGAAAGTGAAAAAAAATATCTTGAATCTGAATTAAAGAGGCTGCAGTATGAAGTGAATGAATTAAAAAGAGAACTTAACAGGATGAGGGCTCCCCCACTTTTAATCGGTTATGTTGAGGATGTATTAAGCGAAAATAAAATTGTTGTCAGGAGTTCAACTGGTCCATCTTTTGTTGTTTCACTGTCAGAACATATTCCACAGGAAAAAATAAAACCCGGTATGCGTGTAGCATTGAACAAAACTACACTTGCAATAATCGGTGCCCTTCCGGAAAGCTATGATCCATCCGTTTCAATGGCTGAAATTGAGGAAAAGCCAGGCGTAACATATGATGAAATAGGTGGATTATCCCAGCAACTGGTTGAGGTTAGGGAAACGGTTGAACTCCCATTGCTCAAGCCTGAAATATTCAGGAAGGTTGGTATAGATCCTCCAAAGGGAGTTCTATTAATAGGGCCACCTGGTACAGGAAAAACACTGATAGCGAAGGCCGTGGCACATCATACAAATGCCACATTCATAAGGGTTGTAGGTTCAGAGTTCGTCAGAAAATATATAGGTGAAGGAGCCCGGCTTGTAAGGGAACTGTTTCAGCTGGCAAAGGAAAAGGCTCCATCCATAATTTTCATAGATGAAATAGATGCCATAGGTTCCAGGAGACTTGACATGTCCACGTCCGGAGACAGGGAAGTTCAGAGGACACTGATGCAGCTTCTTGCTGAAATGGATGGTTTCAATCCTCTGGGGAATGTGAAAATAATGGCAGCGACAAACAGACCTGACATTCTTGATGAGGCCCTCATAAGACCCGGGAGGTTTGACAGGATCATAGAAATACCATTACCCAACCGTGAAGGAAGACTCGAAATTTTCAGGATACATACACAGAAAATGAATATCCGGGATGTTAATCTGGAATATCTTGCAAATTCGACAGAAGGGGCATCAGGAGCAGATATCAAGGCAATAACGGTTGAGGCGGGTATGTTTGCGATCAGGGATGGCAGGGATTATGTCTCTCTATATGATTTCAGAAAAGCCATAGATAAGGTACTAAAGAATAAGAACAGCAATGAACCCCCACAGCACATGTTCATGTGAAAAATTCCGGATGTGAAGAAAAGAGGGTCAGCTGAACGGTGATGAACCCTATGAGTACTGATCCGGATAATATAAAAATATAAAATTTTTATATTTAATTTAGAATTTTTAGGAAAAGATCAAAAAGAATATTTATGAAGGGGCAGATTTATTATATAGATAACCTATCTTTGCTGCCTCTATGTTGTCATTTTCAGTACCCTTGGGCACACTTTCCGCTATAGATGTGACAAGTGATTCGAATTTTACAACATTTGTTATTTTTATTATATAACCGAGCATTGTCATGTTCATTGATGTTGTTTTATTGAAATTTTCCTTGACGAGCCTGGTAGCAGGAATGGAATATACCCTTTCATGTTTTTCCGGTCTGACAAGATCCTCCTCATATATCAGGATTCCATCCTTTTTCAATTTATCTTTTGTGAGATCGTAACCCTTCTGGGAAAATGCAACAAGAACATCAGGTTCAAGAACGTATGGATAGTCTATCTTTTCATCGGAGATTACAAGGGCCGATGACGAAAATCCTCCCCTTGTTTCAGCGCCATATGTCTCAGTATACACTGCCTCTTTTCCTTCATATATTGCTGCTGCCTTACCGAGAATCTGCCCGGCTAAAATAACTCCCTGTCCCCCGCTTCCAACAAATCTGATACCAACCATATCTATCATCTTTAAGCTTCCTGAATTTCTCCCTTTTCAACCCTTAATTTTTTTCTTGAAATTTTTATTCCTGTTGGTGTAACAACAATATAATTTTTACCAACGCTTACTATGTCACCATCTCCATCCAGTGCAAGCTGTTTTAATTCACTGATTATCCTTCTCATTGTCAGTTCATCATCCATAATGGGGGTATAATCTATCATCAGAATATCACCATTATTGATTATATCTTCAAGAGGTTTTATATCCTCAAACTTATAAATTTCTGCTATTCTGACCGTTTTATATTCTCCCGCCTCTTCTCCAAAATTGAATTCATTCAGGTCTATATATTTTTTGGGTTCAGAATCATTATCGGAATTTCCTGACGGTTTAATTGGCTTTTTTTTCAATATTATTGCCATCAAATATCACCAGAGAATGTAAGAAAATATCTGAATAAAAATTTTTTGAATTAAACATTTTAAATTTTGAAATCACAAAAATAAATGTCGTATTATATAATATTAGATATTTTTTTGTATCAAAATTCTTAATATAAATGAAATATGGAATAAAAGAGAAATCAGGATTGAATTCAATATCTTTCGCGGTGAGATAAAAAAATTGATGAAAAAGTTAATTAAATCATTGGCACCTTCTTTTCTAAGAATCTTAGTATGAAAGCATTTTTTACATAACAATATATTCATAATCCAGGAAATTATCGAATATTGACATGATTGATGTAATAAATATGACTAAAAACATGTATCAGTTTAAATTTAAAAAATTTGTACTGTTTTAAAGGATTTTTTATTAAAATTCGAAAAATCTGAAAGATCCCGAATAATTATTTATACTATTTACTATTCATTTACATGGTGAGGTTATGATATGTGAAGTCTGTGGAAAGGATGTTCCCAAGTTACACAAAGTTTTAATTGAAGGCGCTGTAATGAATGTATGTGATGACTGTGCAAAACTTGGTATTCCTCTTGAAAAAGAAGAAAAAAGGAATATTGCTCCTGTATATATAAAACAACCAAATAAACCCAGGGAAAACAGGCCAAAGGAAAGAAAGAACATTGAAAATCAGATGCTTGATAATGAAAATGTTCTTGTTGAAAATTATGGTGAACTTCTCAGGAATGCGAGGATGGCAATGAACCTATCCCTTGAGGATGCAGCTAAAAAATTACAGGAAAAGAAAAATGTTCTTTCAAAACTTGAAAGGGGTGAAATGAAGCCGGATAAATCACTGATAAGAAAGCTGGAAAAGTTTTACAATATAAAGTTAACAGAGAAGGTAACATCACATCCGGGCACAGGCATGGAAAATAAAAATACAGAATCAATGACGCTCGGGGATTTGACCAAAAAGAAGGAATGATCTAAATTTTTTAAAACAGTTTAAAAATTTTAATTCATTCTATTATCCGTGATCTTATCAGTGCTCTAACAGGGACACCATCTATTTCGTCCTTGGTGGTTTTGTTGACTACTGCCAGGGCCAGTACGGGTGTTCCACCATTTTTCTTTACGTCATGAATTGCCTTTGACATTGTTTCTCCTGTGCTTATGACATCATCAATTATCACAACATTTTTCCCGGCAACACTTGCAAAATTCGAGCTGAATGTGCCTTCATTATTTCCATGTTGTGGCCTGTATATTATAAGCTCATAATTCATGGCTTCAGCCAAAAATGTAGCTATTGGTATTCCATTTATTGCAATCCCAACAACAGATGAAATTTCAATATTTGTCCTCTGTGATTCTTCAAAAATAATATCAGCCATTATATCTGCAAGTTTAGAAATCCTGTAAGGATAAACGCCAATTGATCTCCATCCAATCTTTATATCTCTTGGAGCTGGACCCTTTTTTTCAAAACCTTTTGAAAGAAGCCATTCCACTGTTTGAGTTGAAAGATGCAATTCCGTTGCAATTTCCTTATCTGACATCCCCTTCTGTTTCAATTCCAGAGCCTGTTTTGCGAGTTCTTCTATGTCTTTCATTGTAAATCACCATATGTTAATTCAATTCAATAAATTAAAATTTTGGTATCAATCAATAATTTT
>JAGDXR010000003.1 GCA_023261745.1 Thermoplasmata archaeon
AGGAAGACACTTGGTTCATGGTCACCATCTGAGCTGGAGAGATTCATAGAATACAAGGCAGAGGATGCAGGTAAGATTGTGGTATATGTAAATCCGAAATACACATTGCATAAATGTTCAAGGTGTAGATACACAGAGAAAAATAACAGGCACGGTTCGGTATTCAGAAACGGAATTTGTGGCTTTGAATTTAATGCGGATCTGAATGCCTCAAGGAACATTGAAGTACTCGGTACATCTGAGTACTTCAGGCTGCTGTCAGCCAGCCGATCTTTGCGGTTCGATGGACTTCATCCATGGATTAGGGAGAGACATGCAACAAGCTCCGAAGCTTTAGCAAAGAGTAGCTGACTTTTCGTGCTATATGTTAACATATATCTGAAATAGTATTTATAATTATATGCATTATCCATCCATGCCAGAGGTGAAAAAATGGCAGAAGAATTAAATCCGTTCAAAATAGCACAGGAACAGCTTGACAGGGCAGCAAAAATGATGAACCTGGATCCACAGGTACATCAGTTTTTGAGGGAGCCAATGAGAATTCTTGAGGTATCAATACCCGTAAAGATGGATAATGGAACAACAAAGATATTCAAAGGATTCAGGGTTCAGTATAATGACGCAAGGGGACCCACAAAAGGCGGTATCAGGTATCATCCACAGGAAACGCTTGATACGGTTAAGGCGCTGGCCGCATGGATGACATGGAAAACAGCGGTAGTGGATCTCCCATACGGTGGAGCAAAAGGTGGAATTATATGCGATCCAAAGAACATGAGCAAGGGAGAGCTTGAAAGGCTCTCAAGGGGATACATAAGGGCAATTGGAAGGTTCATAGGTCCCGAGAGGGATGTTCCTGCCCCTGATGTTTACACAACACCTGAGATCATGGCATGGATGATGGATGAATATTCCAAAATTGTTGGTTATAATGCACCAGGTGTAATAACAGGCAAACCTCTTGAAGTCGGAGGTTCACTGGGCAGAGGAGATGCAACTGCAAAAGGAGGAATGTACGTTTTGAGGGAAGCTGCAAAGAAGATAAACCTTGACCTCTCTAAGGCAACGGTTGCAATACAGGGATTTGGAAATGCAGGACAGTATGCACACAAGCTTGTAAGGGAAATGTTTGGATCAAAGGTTGTTGCGGTTAGTGATTCAAAGGGTGGAATATACGATTCAAATGGACTGGATTATAATAAAGTACTGGAACATAAGGAGAAAACGGGTTCCGTAGTTAATTATCCGGGTGCAAAGAACATAACAAATGCTGAATTGCTCGAGTTAAATGTTGATGTACTGATCCCGGCCGCACTGGAAAACCAGATAACCGAGAAGAATGCCGAGAGGATTAAAGCCAAGATAGTACTTGAACTGGCAAATGGACCAACAACACCAGAAGCAGATGTAATAATGTTCAAGAAGGGAATACTCGATCTTCCAGACTTTCTTGCAAACGCCGGAGGAGTCACAGTATCCTACTTTGAATGGGTACAGAACATAAATGGATATTACTGGACAGCGGAAGAGGTATATGAAAAACTTGACAAGAAGATGACAAAGGCATTCTGGGACGTTATGGAAATGCAGAAGAAATACAACGTCTGTCCGAGGACAGCAGCATACATGGTATCAATAAAGAGAGTAGCCGATGCTGTCAAGGCAAGAGGCTGGGTATAAATTATTTAATCTTTTTCTTTCATTTTTATTTTTTGAAGTGTTCACAAAGATATAAATATCAAATATTATTAATCAATATAAAGGTGGTTTTGATGGAATCAAAGCTCAGTACAGGTACTACTACAGTAGGTTTTATTGTAAAAGATGGTTTAGTTTTAGCTACGGAAAGAAGAGCTACCATGGATTATTTTATAGCTCACAAGGTTGCCCAGAAATTATATGAAATTGACAGATATCTGGGAATGACGACGGCAGGTTTGGTAGGTGATCTGCAGGTTCTGGTCAGGTATATGAGGGCTGAGGCCGCCCTTTACAGATTAAAAAATAAAAAATATATGAGCGTGAAAGCCGCAACAACAATGATATCAAATATATTAAATCAGACAAAATACATGCCATATTATGTGAGCCTGATCATTGGAGGATGGGATACAACAGGATACCATGTATATGGAATAGATGCGGCCGGAGGAGCAATTGAGGACAGATATGTCAGTGCAGGTTCGGGATCATTGTTTGTTTATGGTGTTCTTGAAGATTCATACCATGAAGACATGACACTCGATGATGGCATAAACCTTGCCATCAGGGCTGTAAATGCTGCAATGAAAAGAGATTCAGCATCGGGTGATGGAATAGATGTTGCAGTAATAACTGAAAAGGACGGGTTTGTAAAAATCGATGATGAAGAGATAAAAAGGAGAATGAAAAAACTTAAAATACTTCTTTAAACTTTATTTAAAATAACATTTTACAAAAATTTTTTGAAGGCGTCTTTTATGTCAGGTGAAATTTGGGAAGATATATTAACACAGGTTAGGGATGCTATAAAGGAGATTGCCGGAAATGTATCCATTACGAACATAGATTTCGAAGCATCACTCATAGTAATTTATACAAAGGACATTGATTATTTTTCAGAAAATCCTCATATAGTCAAGCAGATTGCTCAGAAAATCAAGAGAAGGATATCAATAAGGCCAGATCCTTCAATCCTTCTTGATGAGGAGGAATCAAAGAAAATAATAATGGAAATGGTTCCAGAGGAGGCAGGAATAACAGAAATTTATTTTGAACCCGAGACGTGTGAAGTTACAATAGTGGCGGAGGCTCCGGGTCTGATAATAGGAAAGGAAGGGCAGTTTTTAAATGAGATAAAGAGAAAGATAAAGTGGGCGCCCAAGGTTATAAGGACACCCCCCATGTCCTCCAAAATAATAAGTGAAATAAGGCAATTCCTGAAAGATTCAAGCAATGAAAGAAGGGAATTTCTGAGGGAAGTTGGCAAAAGGCTGAACAGGCCAATTCTGTCAGGCGAAAACTGGTTCAGGGTTCTGTCTTTGGGAGGATACAGAGAGGTCGGAAGGTCAGCAACCCTTCTCATGACAAGGAACAGCAGGGTTCTTGTTGACTGCGGGGTTGTAGCCGGAAGTGTTCAGGGTAAGGAACCATGGTCCGGCGTTCCATATCTTTATGTTCCAGAAATATGGTCTCAGGATGCATTTGAAAAGGAGAACAATCCGTTCAAACACCTTGATGCGGTCATACTGACGCATTCTCACCTTGACCATTCAGGATTAATTCCTCTGCTTTACAAATATAATTACAGGGGTCCCGTTTACATGACGCCTCCAACGAGGGATCTGACAGTTCAGCTTCTCATGGATTATCTGAAACTCTCACATTCCGAAGGTACAAAGGTTCCCTATGAATACCTTCACATAAGGGAGATGCTGAAAAGGACAATAACAATAGAATATGGTGAAACAACGGATATAACACCCGATATGAGACTGACCTTTCACAATGCAGGACATATCCTAGGTTCATCGGTTGTTCATGTTCATGTTGGCGATGGTTTATACAACATAGTTTTAACGGGGGATCTTAAATTTGAGAAAACATGGCTGTTTAACGCCGCAAATAATAAATTTCCAAGGGCAGAAGCGGTCATAATAGAATCTACATACGGTGGAAAGAATAATTTTCAGCCATCAAGGCAGGAGGCCAGTGAAAATCTCAAAAATGTTGTTAACAACGTCATAAACAGGGGTGGAAAGATATTGATACCCGTTTTTGCCGTTGGGAGAAGCCAGGAAGTTATGGTTGTCCTTGAGGAATACATAAGGACAAATCAGATTCCAATGGTAAACGTTTACATAGATGGTATGATCTGGGAAGCCACGGCAATACATACAGCATATCCGGAATACCTGGCAAAGGAACTGAGGGAAAAGATATACAAGAAGAATGAGAATCCATTTTTGTCTCCAATATTTGTAAGGATAGATACTTCAGAAATGAGGGACAAGATCATCCATGATCCCAATCCATCAATAATTTTAACAACATCGGGCATGATGAACGGAGGGCCCGTGATTGAGTATTTCTATTATCTTGCCGAGGATTCAAAGAACGCACTGATATTCGTTGGATACCAGGCTGAAGGCACTCTGGGTAAGAGGATCCAGAATGGGGAAAAGAGCATTTCCATTGTCCACGAAGGCCAGATGGTAAATGTTGATGTCAACATGGAGATTGTTACAATAGATGGTTTTTCAGGGCATTCTGACAGGAAACAGTTGATTCAATACATCACATCAATGAGGCCTAAGCCGAACATTGTTATTACGAACCATGGTGATGCCGATAACTGCATGTATCTTTCTGAAACCTTTGAAAAGAGGTATGGGTTCAATTCCATCTCACCAAGAAATCTTGAAACAATCAGATTGTTATGATAGATGATATTAAATCACTGAATGATGAAATAATAGGATGCAATAAATGTCCGAGGCTTGTGAGGTTCAGGGTTGATGTCGCCAATAGAAAAAACAGTTTTTACGGACAGGAATACTGGAGCCGTCCAGTTCCGGGATACGGCGACATAAATGGAAAAATTCTTATTCTAGGGTTAGCGCCCGCGGCAACCGGTGGTAACAGAACGGGAAGAATTTTCACCGGAGATAGGAGTGCCAGATTTCTTGTAAAATGTTTATATTTGGCCGGAATAACAAATCAGCCGGAATCAGAAAACAGAAACGATGGCCTGATTTACAATGATTCATATGTCACAGCAGTTTTGAAATGTGTGCCACCAGCTGACAGACCTGCGAAATCCGAGCTTGATAACTGTCGTCCTTACTTAATCAATGAAATTTTCCTCATGAAAAATTTAAAGGCGATACTTGTGCTTGGCAGGATAGCATTTGATTCCCTCATGAAATCTCTGAGGGAAATGGGATATGATGCAAGGGGACTGAAGTTCGAGCATGGAAACACATGCGATGTTGGTAAATTCAGGATTTTCTGTTCATATCATCCCAGCCCGAGAAATGTAAATGTTGGAAGGATAGATGAAAGGATGATGATATCCATTTTGGATTCCGTGAAACAATTCGTGTATGGAAATGGAGATAAAGAGGAAAATTTATAAATACCGACAGGTTAAATGTATTATGGCTAATAAAAAACCAAAATCAAATAAGGCAAGGAAGGAAGAGGAAGAAGAAGAGGAAGTTTCTGAAGAGGAAGAGTACCTTGAATTTCTTGAGGGTCTTCTTGCAGAATTCACGTTAGCTTTTCTGAAGGATATGAACAGGCATGGAATATTTGATGAGAAAGAGGAAAATGAATATGAAATTAAGGATGAATTTGTGGACAAGATACTGGAAGTTACGATGAAAAATCTGAAGGATTCGGACGAGATTGAGGATGTTGTAACGGATTCAATCATAGAAGTCCTTGAAGATTATTATGGTGATGAAAATCTTTCAGAAGAGGAAATATTTCCGAGGGCTGAAATTATTCTGAGTTATGTTATTGAGGATATAGAGGACCAGTTAAGCAAGAAAAAATAATGTTAGAGTGTGGAATAGATGAGGCGGGTCGTGGACCCGTTATCGGTCCGCTCGTCATATGTGGCGTGTGTGGCGATCCGGAAATATTGAAGGGTCTGGGTGTCAGGGATTCAAAGAAGCTTTCTCCCAGAAGAAGGGAATTTCTCTACGATGAGATTTTAAAAAATGTGAAATCTTACAGATGCATGGAAATATGGCCGGAGCAAATAGATACACTGAGAGAAAAGATGACCCTTAACGAAATAGAATCCATGTATTTTTCTTATATAATAGATTCTCTGGACGGTGACATTTTCATTGTAGATGCTGCAGATACATCGGAGGAAAGGTTTTCTGAAACAATTAAAAAATATTCTAGGAAGAATGTCAGGATAATTTCAGAACACAGGGCCGATGAGAATTATCCCGTGGTTTCGGCTGCTTCCATAATAGCAAAGGTGACTAGGGACAGGGAAATCGAAAGAATAAAGAAGGAGATAGGGGATTTCGGATCAGGATATCCCTCAGATCAGAGAACAATAAATTTCATTTCAGATTATCTGAAAGAGAACGGTAAATATCCACCATATACAAGAAAATCGTGGAAAACACTTAAAAGGTTCAATAAAAATATAGAATCGTATGGTGATTGATATGGAAAGGCTGTATGAAATTTTAAGGAAATTCAATGAAAGGGCACAGAAGGACAACAAATTCAGAAAGGATATTGAGGGGCTTGAGAGAAAAATACTTGTTGATTTTACGGACAACGGAAAATATTCATTTGAATTGAAGGATTCTATGATTTCCGAAATAAAGAATTATGAAGGTAGTTATGATATAGAGGTTTACATTGACACATCAACGTTCAATGAAATAATAGATGGTAAAACAGATGCTCTGAGTGCATACATACTCAAAAAATTCAGGGTAAAGGCCAGTTTATCTGACAAATTGCTCATATCCCAGCTTCTTAAATGAATCTATTTAAAATGTATTATTTACAGTTTAGAATATAAAAATATTTTTAATCCATGTATAATAAATTTTAACTGAATGGATACATCTGAATATTTTGATTATTTGAAGGCCGAGACAGAAAAGATATATTCGATAGCCCAGGTAGCAAGGAGCAAGAATCTTGATCCTGAGCCATATGTGGAAATACCGATTGCAGAAGACTTGGCTAAGCGTGTTGAGCATCTTACAGGTATTGAAAACATAGCTGACATAATAAGGGACTATTTAAAAAAATACGACAGGGAAATGGCTTCCATAATGATTGCAAGGGAGATTTCAAAGAAATTTTCAGATTCCAGAGAAAAGGCGATTGAATACGGTATAAGGGTGGGTCTGGCCGTTGTAACCGAGGGTGTTCTTGTAGCGCCCATAGACGGAATAACACAGATTAAAATAAAAAAGAATGTGGATGGGAGCGAATATCTATCCATTTATTATTCCGGGCCGATAAGAGGTGCCGGTGGGACAGGTCAGGCGATAAGTGTTCTTATCGGTGATGTTCTGAGAAGGGAATTCGGCATCTCAAGGTTCATGCCCAGAAAGGAGGTCATAGAAAGGTACAAGGAGGAAATTCAGAGGTATGGCATGGAGGAACACCTTCAGTATTCCCCAACACCGATAGAGATCGAAAATGTAGTATCAGGATGTCCGGTGTGCATAGACGGTGAAGGCACCATAGAGGCGGAGATATCCGGGTACAGGGACCTGCCTGAAATCGAGACAAACAGGATCAGGGGAGGAATGGCCCTTGTACTTGCCGAGGGAATAATACAGAAGGCAAGGAAACTCAAGAGCATTGTTGAAAAGCTCAATCTTGACGGATGGGAATTTCTTGAAAAAATCATATCCGGTGCAAGGGGAGATGTTTCAGAAAACACCTCCAAATTCATGGAGGATGTGGTTGCCGGAAGACCAATATTTTCATATTCAGGGTTTAAAGGTGGATTCAGGTTAAGGTATGGTAGGTGCAGGACCGGAGGCCTCGCAACGATATCCATAAATCCTGCTACCATGGTTATAATGGATGATTTCATTGCCATTGGGACACAGCTGAAAATAGAATTTCCCGGAAAGGCCGGAGGAATGACTTCATGTGACTCCGTGGAAGGACCAATTGTTCTTCTAAAAAATGGTGAATGTGTCCAGGTCAATGATTTTGATTATGCAGTAAAGATAAGGAAAGATGTTATTAAGATATATGACAACGGTGAAATTCTGATTCCCATAGGAGAGTTCATTGAGAACAATTATCCCCTTAAGCCTGTATCGTTCACGAGAGAATTCTGGGAATTAATGGCAAAGGAAAAGGGTATATCAGAGGAACCAAAAAATTTCATGGAGGCGTTTGAAATTTCAAGGAAATTCGGAATTCCTCTACATCCGGATTATTCATTATTCTGGGAAGACCTGGATGTTGAGGAACTAAAACTTTTAAGACTTTATTTGAAGAAAAATATGGAAAAAAGGGAAAACGTATATTATATAAGGAAGGATGAAAGGATAAAGGACATTCTCTGCAGGCTCGGTGCGCTGCACCATGAAAGCGATGGTTACATAATACTGGAAAAATACGGTGATGTGATTCACAATCTTCTGGGTTTGAACTCAGATATTGAAATACCGGATAAAGAAAATGTGATTGAAATAATTGAAAATATTTCCGGGATCAGGATATATCCCAGGGGACCAACAAAGGTCGGAACAAGGATGGGCAGACCTGAAAAGGCTGCAGAGAGAAAAATGGACCCTGCAGTCCATTCCCTTTTCCCCCTTGGAAAGGAATCTGGTCAAAACAGAAATATGAAGAGGATCATTGAGAGCGATTCTCATTTAATAGAGGTAGAAATGGGTGTCAGAGTATGCCCGAAATGTCACAGGAAAACATTCAGATTTCTATGTGATTCGTGCAACACAAGAACAATTTATACTGAAAAACAGGAAAAATTTTCTGTGGATCTGGAATACATATACAATGATGCGGTAAACAATTTGAATATAAGTACAATCAATATTCCCAAGGTAAAGGGAGTGAAGGGTCTGATATCAAGAGAACTCATGCCTGAACCGCTCGAAAAGGGAATACTGAGGGCGATTCATGATGTTTATGTGTACAAGGACGGTACGGCAAGGTTTGACATGAGCAATCTCGCCATAACACATTTCAAACCTTATGAAATAGGCATTGATGCAAATACCGCAATAAAACTTGGATATTCAAAGGACACGTACGGGAATGAAATAACCCGTGATGACCAGATAATACAGATATTTCCACAGGATTTAATAATATCGAGGAAAGGTGCAGAATATCTATTCAGGATATCAAAATTTGTTGATGACCTCCTTGAAAGGTATTACAAGGTACCTTCATTCTACAATTTAAGATCACCGGAGGAATTGATAGGCCACCTGGTTATTGGAATATCTCCCCATACATCCGGTGGTGTACTGGGAAGGATAATAGGAATAACTGAGGCAAATGTATGTTTTGCCCATCCATTTTTCCATGCAGCGAAGAGGAGAAACTGTGATGGTGATGAGGATGCGGTCATACTGCTCATGGATGCCCTGCTGAATTTTTCCAGGCATTATCTGCCATCGAGCAGGGGAGGAATGATGGACGCACCGCTATTTATTTCAATAAAAATTTCACCTACGGAAATAGACAAGGAAGCCCTTAACGTGGATGTTTCATATTCATATCCATTAGATCTATTCAAATATTCATACGAAAATAAAAAGGCATCAGAAATAGATGAGATACTGACAATAAAATCACTGCTGAAAAAGAATCCGTATGAAGGCTATGGTTTTACCAATGATACGAAAAACATCAATATAGGAGTGATAGAATCCCGGTACAAATATATGGGTTCCATGCAGGAAAAAACGGAAGCGCAGCTTTCACTCGGTGTCAAGATCAGAGCAGTTGATGTTTCTGATATGGCGTCAAGGGTAATATCACACCATTTTCTTCCTGACATGATAGGCAATATGCGGAAATTCGGTACGCAGGAATTCATTTGCACAAAATGTCATAAAAAGTACAGGAGGATGCCATTATCCGGTAAATGTACATGTGGCGGGAACCTCAAAACAACATCGTCCAAGGGAAGCATAACAAAATACCTTGAACTTTCAAAGAAGATAAGCAGTGCATACAATGTGAACAATTATACAAAACAGAGGATACTTTTTGTTGAAATGGCAATAAGGTCCCTTTTCATAGAGGAGGAAGATAATGTTATGGAAAACAGGACGGATAACATGGAAAATAATGGAAAAAATAAGAGGCTGGAGGACTTTTTATGAGCACCAAAATATTTGTTCTTGGTCCAGCAGGATCGGGAAAATCAACATTTTCATCGGCGTTCAAGGATTGGATGGGAAACAACAGTTACCTTGCAAATGTAGTTAACATGGATCCCGGGGCGGATTTTCTTCCATATGATCCTGATGTGGACATAAGGGATTATATCATTCTATCCGACATAATGGATGAATACAGCCTTGGCCCGAACGGAGCACAGATACTTGCCGCTGACATGGTAGTAAATTATGTCGATGATATTCTCAACAGGGCCGAGGAAAACGATCCGGATTACATTATATTTGATACGCCTGGGCAGATTGAACTTTTTGCATTCAGGACTTCAAGCGAAATTTTATTTGATAAATTATCCGGAAAAAATGGCTTTCTGATATTTTTGATGGATCCGATGATAGCCCAGACACCCTCAGGATACATTTCACTCATTATGCTTTCGGCAAGCGTATACTTCAGGTTCTATTCACCATTTTTAAATGTCATTAATAAGATGGATCTTCTATCGGATGAGGATTTGACAAGACTGAATATGTGGAATCTAAAAAGGGAAATACTCTACGAGGATCTGAGAAATGAGGGTAAAGGTATGGAATCACTGTATTTTACGGAGATATTCAAGGCCCTAGATTCCATGGGAAATCTTGCGGGATATTCGTTCGTTTCATCCAGGGACATGAATGGTTTCGAGAAAATATATACCGTGATACAGAGCGTTTATGGTGCGGGCGAAGATCTGGAAAAGAGATGATCATTCAAAATTCAGGAATTCTACATTCATGGTATCCGTGTTGAATACCGCATAATTTCCATCCCTTGCTGCTCCGGGATTAATGAATTTTATTCCATTTATATCTTCCATTCCCCTTGCTTCATGTATATGACCAGAAAAGACAACCCTTGGCCTTTTTTCAAAAACCGCCTTTCTGATACCTCTGTTTCCTCCATTACCGGTCCTCACAGTATCGAGAATTCCGTATGGTGGCTGATGAAGCAACAGGTATGAATTTTCAGTTAAATTTTTTGAAAGGAATTCGTAAGCATCATTATCATCAAAGTATATCCCCATGTTGACGAAATCCCTGTCTGATCCTCCAAGTCCAACGATTTCAAAATTTTTGATAATAATTTTTTTTCTGTGAGCATTTATAATTTTAGCTCTATCAATAAAATCCAAAACCTGAACGGGATCGCAGTTCCCCGGAATTGCAATCACATCAACCAGACCGGATTTTAAGTCCAGAACAATCTCCGGAGGCCCAAAGTTTGTAAGATCTCCAAGAAGAAAAACAATACCCGCACTGTGCTTTTTCACAAGATCATCTATGATGAAATAGTTGATCCTTGAGTGAAGGTCAGACATCACAAGTATGTTCATCATATCACCCTATGTTCCTGAATCCCAGGATTCAATATATCTTTTCTGTTCTTCGGTCAGTTCATCTATATCTATATTTTTATTTTTGAGGAAAATTTCAGCAACATATCTGTCTATTTCCCTGGGTACAGAATAAACCTTTTTTTCCAGTTTATCTCTATTTTTGACAAGGTATTCAGCAGTAAGAGCCTGAAGGGAAAATGATAGATCCATGATTTCTATAGGATGGCCCTGACCTCCAACAAGATTTATTAACCTTCCTTCTCCAAGAAGATATATCCTCCTTTTATCCTTTAGAGTGAATTCTTCAACATATTTTCTCACAATTCTTTTCTCGGCGGTTAAATCTTCAAGATCATTCTTGTTTATTTCAACATCAAAATGACCTGCATTGGCCAGAATCACACCATCCTTCGCCTTCTGAAAATGCTCCCTTCTAACGATATCCTTTACACCCGTGGCCGTAATCACAATATCGGCATTTTCAATTGCATTCTCCATCTTCATGACTTCGAAACCATCCATGTGTGCCTCGGACGCTTTTATGGGATCAATTTCTGTTACTGTTACCTTTGCGCCAAGTCCCCTCATCCTCATTGCAATCCCTTTTCCGCACCATCCGTATCCTGCCACAGTAACATTTTTTCCCGCTATGAGAATGTTTGTTGTTGATATTATTCCATCTATTGTACTCTGTCCTGTACCGTACCTGTTATCAAAAAGATGTTTCATGTCCGCATCGTTTATGTCAAACATGGGAAATCTCAGTATACCATTCTTTTCCATTATCTTTAACCTCATGACACCCGTTGTGGTTTCTTCATTACCTCCGATGATATCAATGTCCCTTCTTTCCTTGTGAAGAATGTTTGTCAGATCACCACCATCATCAATAATTATATCTGGTGCAGAATCTATTACCTTATAAAGACTTTCATAATATTCATCCCTTGTCTGCCCCCTTTTTGCGAAAACGTTCATTTCCTCTGAAAGTGCATATGCAACGTCATCATCCGTTGTTAAGGGATTGCATGAGGTTATGTATACATCTGCTCCCCCTACCTTCAATGCCCTTGCAAGAGAAGCAGTCTTTGCCTCCAGATGGAGGGCCATTCCTATCCTGATATCTTTAAAAGGTCTGTTTTCGGAAAAGTTTTTTCTGACATGTGAGAGTATACTCATCCATCTTTCTGCCCAGTAAATCTTGTTTTTTCCTTCCATTTCATTCATAATCCAAAAAATGCATCATTTGATTAAAATCTTTTCAATCATTTCTTTTCACATAATTCTGTATGTATGTCCAGTTAACGCCAAAGACATACACCCACTGTGTATGATCAAGAGAAGAATTGTAATACATTACATAGAATGGCGGTGAAAAAAATTTATCGAATGTTGTGTTATTTAGATATATTGGAGGATCATATGAAGGATGCGTGCTCAGTTCATAACCGTAAATACCGTTGTTGAACATGTTTGAATTTATAAGAACATAACCAATTTTTGGATATGTATTATTGCCTTCCAGTTCATTTATTGTGGAAGTCCAGTTCGTTGATAACCATAGATTATATGTGTATTCAAATGTGGAATTGAATCCATAGGATTCAAGATAAAGGCCATCAACGGCATCAGTGGCAACAGAATAATTTTCATTTCCGTTTTTTATTATCCAGTCAAGTCCAGACATCATTACTGGAGTAATGTAATTCTGGGAAGTTTCGTTTACCTGGTTGACTATTGGATACACCGTTATTGTCGTAAAGAAGAATATTATCACAAGAATAGATATGAAGAGTGGGATTAAATTGACCCTGTCAAATTTTAATAAAATCCTTGAGGAACTGTTTGATGTATTGGGATTGTACAGTCTGAAATACATTCCCCCATAGTTCAAATTAATTCCATGCATGCCCGGTGAATCTCTGTAAATTCTTACTATTTTAGCATTCAAATTATTCCTGAACTTTTTATTCATGATCTTGTATGATTCGTAAATTCCAATTGATGAGACAATTCCCATCGGTTCAAATATATATTCCAGAAATCTGTAAGGTATCAGGATTCCATTCCATGTAGCCAGGGAAAATAAAAATACTAGTGTCAGTGATGCAATCCAGATATTTATAAAGAATGAATGTTCATACTTTCTGATATTTCTGAATCCTATTCCTGAAAATGAAATTATGAATAGAAATGGTACTGAAAATATGAATACATCAAGATTAATTCTTATACCATTTATTCCATAAAGCAATAATCCTTCAATCACCAGACTAACTGTCAGGAAATATATATACAGATTCAAATTATCAAATAAACCATTTCCCTTCTTTAAAATGTATGAAGCATTTTTAATTATTCTGAATATATTTTCAAAATTATAATATAATAATAAGAAAATACCCATAAATAATAATGGAACAATATAATATGGAATACCGAACAATCCTTGCTGTAAAAATGATTTCATTGATGGCACAAAAAATATCCAGTATGAAAATACTGCCATTGAATATATAATTGTGTAATATAATAGAACCTTATCTTTATTGTTTTCCATTTTAAAATAGACAGCAATGGATGAAAGAGATATTATGAACATTAATGTTGAAAAATGGTGTGAAAGCATTAAAAGGATTGCAGAAATAAATGAAAAATATATATAACTAATTTTTTTATATTTAATATATAAAAATAAAAACATTATTGAAAATATTAGAAATACATGACCAAAATTCAGAAGGCCTACCATGGATTCTTCAAATACATCAAATGGATTTATCGCAACAATCAGGGATGATAATAACGATACTGTGTTTGAACCCGTTAACTTTTTTGATATTACAAAAATACCCATAACAGTCAGGGATGAAAAAACCTGCGGGAAGTGCATCATTATAAAATGAATGTTCAGACCAGTTATATAATGAAAACCTTCCATCAATATGTATGGTACAGGAAAATATCCATACCCGGAGGTTCCCCAGATTGAATTCATTGGCCTGTAGATCAAATTCTGAATTGAAAGTGATTTCAAGATGCTATAATAAATACCAAAATCCACACCCCATACATAATAATTAAATGAAGGTATAAGCCTTAATGTTGATGCGAGTATCGCAATCAGGCCCAAATATATATATGGATAAATATTTTTCATTCTTCTTATAGAAATAATTTGTTCAATTTTAAATTTTTGGTTTTTATAGGAAAGTTGAGGGTTTGGGGGAAGCAGTAAAACTCAGTTATTCAGGGGGGAGATACGCAGATAGTTCTGGACTACGGTTTTGAGAATAAAACATTCAATAAAAACATGTTCAATAGGGGAGATACAGAACGGTGAGGGAAAAGATACCCACGTTGCCATCTGCATTAGTGCAGACCGCAAGGGACACAGCCTCGGAAGCATTGAAAACCACTAATTTTAAGAAGAAAATAAATAAAAAAGCTATAATAATAAGATATGATAACATGACATTCAAATTCTATCCTGATTCACATACGATATCACTAACAACAGTTCATGGAAGATTGGTCTTTCCTGTTGCACATTCACCTTTGATTGACAAATACAGGGGTGAACACACAAATGCCCAGCTGGTAATAGATGAAAAAG
>JAGDXR010000016.1 GCA_023261745.1 Thermoplasmata archaeon
TGTATCTCCTCCCTGAAGGTCGGAGTTTTACTGCTTCCCTCAAACTCCTAACTTTCCTATAATTTTATACATATCCGGAGTTGCTTCCAAATATTTCCATTGAAAGTTCTTTCATGTCAAAGATCTCATTTCCCAGAACCACTGAAAGAAACATGGAATCCCTGTAAAACTTTTCGATGCCAAAATCGAGAAGGTATCCATAACCACCGTGCGTCTGCAGTGCAAGTTTTGATGCCCTCTTTGCAAAATCCAGGGAAAGAGTTTTTATCATCAGATCCTTTCTGTAATCCCTCTGTAATGCAGCATCTATTAAATATAAATTCAGTGCATCGAGCTCGGAATAAGCCTTTGAAAGATTAAATGCAATCGGCTGAAAATCTTTGAGTTTGTGCATAAATGCATCCCTCTGCCCTGCGTAATCTATTGCCTTCATGATGGAACCCTTTGCTATTCCCATGGCCATTGCAGCTACCGGAAGATGTATATTTTTCATTACCTCTTCTGTTTTGATTCCCGTATAATCATATTTTTCACAGTCCATATCAACCCTGGAAAACTTCAATCCTCTGAAACCCAGCTGTTCCTCCTCACCCGAAATTCTGTGGCAGTTCTCTGTTTTTATGATTTCTCCTTTTCCATCATCCATCAGCAGGATCCTAGATTCAGGGACAAATACCGATCTCAGTGATCCTTTTATTCTGGAATTTACGGTGATACTGCCATAATCCTTCATTCCCACCAGATTCGCAAAGGAAAATGTTCCAAGATAATTTCCTGTTGATATTTCTCTTACTGAACTGTCCCTTCCAAGCGATCTAATGACAAGTGAATTTTCTAGGAAAACAAGAAATGCCACCGATGGGCTGGAGGATGCCAGTTCCCTCAATAATATTATATATCCGAGGTCATCGAGATTTGCACCACCATCCTCGGGAGATGATAATGCACCCAGGAATCCCTGTGAGACCAGTTTTTTCAGTATATCTGAATCTATACCGGATGTTTCTATGGATTTGACCCTGGGCTCTATTTCCTTCTGTGCAAATTCTCTGATTACCGATTCCAGTACAGCATGTTCTTCATCCATCATTTAAATACCCCCGTACTTTTTCATCAGCATGCGGTAAATGGTTAGTTCTTCAATTTCACTTGACCCTTCCCATATTTCATTGATTTTTGCATCCCTGAACATTCTTTCTAGTTCGGTCACTGCACCATCCAGACCGAGCATTGAAAGTGCTCTTTCAGTGGCATATGTTCCCGTCTCGGCAGCATAATACTTAGCCATGCTCGTTAAAACCGGGTCGGGATTCATCTGAAATAGATATGAGGCAGCTTTGTATGTCAGTAATCTTGCTGCTTCAACTCTCGTTGCAACCTCAGCAATAGTAAACTGTACGTACTCACTGGATGAAAATTCCTTATCCTCACCCGCCTTTCTTATGAGCCTGTTCAGGGCTCCCTGCCCTATACCAAGTGCCATTGCTGCAACATAAATCCTGGAAATGTTGAAAAATTGCATTGCTATGTAGAACCCCTTTCCAACCTCTCCTAGAATGTTTTCTTCAGGTACCTCAACGTTTTCAAAAATTATTTCTGCAGTGTCTGAGGCCCTCATTCCCATCTTTCCCGTCAGTTTGTTCTTTGAAACTCCTTTCCAGTTCATTTCTACGATGGAAAATGTCATGTTGTGATGCCTTTTTTCTGGGGATGGAGGGGGTGCATTTCTGGCAAGTACCACGAGATAATCTGCTATTGAACCATTTGTTATGAACATCTTGTTTCCATTGAGAATCCATTTTCCATTTTTCTTCTCTATTTTGCTCTGTATACCTGCAACATCGCTTCCTGCCACGGGTTCTGTGACAGCAAAACCCATTATCTTCTCTCCCTTCAGTACCGGATCGAGATATTTTTTCTTCTGTTCATCCGTTCCGAGAAGCATGATGTTCTCATTTCCAAAGAATGGAGAAAAGACTGAAAATCCCAGACCGGCATCTATCGTAAATAGCTCTTCTATTGTTACAAGAAGGGCCCATGGATCGTATTCAATAATTCCTTCCTCCATGGCCTTTTTCCTTATCTCAAACGGGAACTTTTCATTCACATCATAATATTTTGCCTTTTCCATGTCAAAGTGTTTGAGTGCAAATTCCCTGACTCTCTTCTTTTTTTCAACAATTTCCTCTGGAAGATCAAAGTCCATGAAAATCACACCCTTTCAATAACTGTGGCATAACCCTGTCCACCACCGACACATAATGTTGCAACACCATAATGCCCATTTTTCTCTCTGAGTATTCTTGCCAGGGTACCGGTTATCCTCGCACCCGAGGCTCCAAGGGGATGCCCTATCGATATACCACCACCATGGATGTTGACCCTGTTGATGTCAATGTTAAGTTTTTTGATTGCGTTCAGTGGAACCACGGCAAAAGCCTCATTTATTTCCCAGTAATCTATATCCTCAACCTTCAGTTTTGCCCTCTCAAGGGCCTTTCTGCTTGCAGGCACGGGACCTTCGCCCATGATTGCGGGATGGACGCCTGCCCATCCAAAACTGACCACTCTTGCAAGGGGTTTTAGAGAATATTCATCCATTGTTTTCTCATCCATCAACATCAGCATTGATGCTCCTGCATTCAGAGGAGATGAGTTACCGGCCGTTATAACACCATCCGGCTTGAATGCCGGAGGAAGGTTTTTTATCTGTTCAAGCGTAGTATCGGATCTGATGCTCTGGTCTTTGTCCACAGTAACCATCTGACCGTTATATTCCACCTTTACGGGGAGTATTTCACCTTTAAAATAACCTTCTTCAAGAGCCTTTGCTGCAAGCTTGTGGCTTCTGTATGAAAATTCATCCATCTCATCCTTTGTAATTCCAGATACCTTGGCTAGTTCCTCTGCCGTAAGACCCATGCTGTACCCTATATTCATCTGGTACTTCATGTACTCTGGCCTGACAAGCAGTTTGTAATTAGGGGCAACGTGTGGATTGTTGTTCAGTGGAACATGTGTCATGTGTTCCATTCCACCGGCAAAAACTATGTCTGAGTTCCCTGTCATGATTTCCCATGAACCTATGGCTGCAGCAACCATTGATGATGAACACGCTCTGTCAACTGCCATGGCTGGGACCTCCACCGGCAGATTGGCCAGAAATATGGGATGCCTGCCTCCATAAAGCCAGTTTTCATCTGCCTGAAGAGCACATCCTGTAATGACATCTCCTATCCTCATGGGATCTATCTTGTTTTTCTTTACCATTTCTTTAAGAAGCATTGAAACTGCCTCATCCATCCTGAGGGAATTAAAATAATCCCTCGAAGGTTCATTTGGCCTTGACCTTGAAAATGCTGTTCTTAGATAATCCACTATGTATACATCCCGCATTTTTTCACCTTCCCTTATATGCAGGTTTTTTCTTCTGGAGGAATGATGATATTCCCTCCTTCAGATCATCGGTTGAATAAACCAGACCAGCAGCAATTGCCTCCATTTCCAGTCCCACATCCATGGGTACCTCTGTTCCCTTGTTGATTATCCTCTTGGCCAGTGCTGCCGCTATCGGTGCAGATGATTCTGCAATTGATTTTGCAAGATTCATCGCTTCTTCATCAGGTTTATCCGATATTCTGTTAACGATACCCCAGTCAAATGCATCCTTTCCTGTTATTCTCCTTCCTGTAATGATCATATCCATGGCCCTCGAGATACCTACAAGCTTTGCCAGCCTGTTACTCCCACCCCATGCAGGTATGAGACCAAGTGTTACTTCTGGAAATCCAATCTGTGCATCCGGATTGCTTACCCTGAGATCACATGCAAGAGCGAGCTCAAAACCTCCACCAAGAGCTATACCCTTTATGGATGCAATTGTTATTTTTGGTATTTCAGATAGCAGTCTGAAAACCCTTTCACCCTTTCTTGAAAATTCAAGAAATGAAAAGCTGCTCGCAAAGTATTGAGAAAGTTCTGCCCCGGCCGAAAACCTTTCGCCTGAACCGGCAATAACAATAACATTTATTTCAGGATCGTTCCAGAGGGATTTAAGAACACTTTCCAAATCATCAAGCATTTCTCCTGTTATGGTGTTATTTTTTGGCCTGTTAAGAATTATTCTTGATACTTTATCAGGATATTTTTCTAATATTATGGTGGAATATTCCTGTTTTGACGTTGTCTCCTCTTTCATCTGAACTATTGATACTTCCTTTTCCTTCTTCTCCTGCTTCTTTTTGAGCAGTCCATCCACGGCATCTCTCATTCTTCCCTGCTTGATTGTTTCAGCTGGTTCAAATACGGAATTTTGGAATCTGCTAACGAGCTGTTCAAGCTTTTCCTTTATTTCAGCATTGGTTAAACTCTTTGCAACAGAAATCGGGCCGAAAGGTCTGTTGAGACCAAGTTTAACCGCAGTCTCTATGTCCTGAGGTTCAGCAACATCCTCCTCTATGATCTTTATAGCCTCATTTATTTCTATTGCAAATAGATCAAGTAAATCCACCTTGTCTGTGGCCTTGCTCGTATCTATTTTTGGTCTTCCCTCTGTCCAGTCATAAAATCCCTTTCCCGATTTTTTCCCAAGATATCCCTTCTCAAACAAATCTCTGTAAACACTGCATTTACCATAATCAGGATTGAGTGTCTTTGCGTAATATTCCATTGAATGGTGAACCACATCCACACCAACATAATCTATAAGCTCATAAGGTCCCATTGGCAAACCTTGCATTTTAGCAAATGCGTCTATTTCTTCATGAGTTGCAACTTTATGCTCAATAAGCAAACAAAAGAATAGCATATCGGGAGCGTTTATCCTGTTGACTATGAATCCTGGAGAATCCCTGTTCACCCTGACGGGTGTTTTATCAATTTTTTTAACAAGGTCCATAAGAATATTCATTGTATTGTCTGACGTTTCTTCCCCCTTTATAACCTCAACGAGTTTCATGACAACAGGAGGATTGAAAAAATGAAGACCCGCAACCCTGTCTTTGTATTTCAAATCCTTCGCTATTTCTGTAATCTTTATGTTTGATGTATTGCTTGTCAGTATTGCATCGTTTCTGGTATATTTTTCCAGATCGGAAAATATCTTCTTCTTTAATTCCTCAATCTCTGGAACCGCTTCAACAACAAGATCCGCATTCTTCACAGCTTCCTGTAAATTTGTTGTGAAAGTTATACGGGATATCACATCGTCTGCCTTTTCCTTTCCCAATTTCCCTTTCTCTTCAATCTTTTTCAAACTGTTAAGTATCTGTTCCCTTGCTTTTCTAAGCATTTCATCCGATATATCTTCAATGTTTACCGTATACCCTTTAATGGCAAAAACTTCGGCTATACCATGCCCCATCTCTCCTGATCCTATGATTGCGATATTTTTTATTTCCATTTCTGATCACTTTAATTTCTTCATCATGCCGACCAATTTGTTTGCAAGCATTGCATTTCCGGATATTTTTAGTTTACCTGTAAAGAATGCCCTTACGCCATCAAGTTTTCCTGTCATTATATCTGAAAAATCTGAATCCTTTGCTGTCATTGTTACGGATGGTGCGGGATGCTCTCCCTCAAAAACTTCTGCGCTGCCATCTTCCTTAAATTGCAGATAATAGTTCTGATTTTCGGTTTTGAACTGAAAAACATCTTTGGTTCCTTTTATTTCTTCCTTTGCCTTTGTGTTATTGTTGAGTTTATTCACTATTTCCTTCAATACCTCTAAGGATGTCATAGTTATTAAATGGTAAATTGAATATTAACCTTTTTCGAATATTCTTAAATTTTGATAAAAATTATTTTTAATTTTCTATTAAAGTAAATATATTGCCATTAGGGTCAGCTACTCCTCGCTAAAGCTTCGGAGCTTGTTGCTAGTTTTCCCATCACCTATGAGTGGAGGTTCCATCGAACCGCAACGATTGGCCGGCTGTGACCTTTAATACTCATATATAAAGAATAATTCAATGTTCCTTGAGACATTCAGTTCAAAACTACGGTTCCTGCATCTGAATATCAATCCATGACTGTTATTTTTATTTACATAGCCACATTTCAAACATCTCTATGATGTATGTTTTTGGGTTAATATATACTACAATCTTATCTGCATCCCTGGTATTATATTCTATGAAATTCTCTATTTTAGATGAATTTCATAAACCAGACGTCTTTCTGAATCTTTATCCCGACTATTTTGCTTCATTTGTGCAGAATTCAATGCTTCAAACGCAACAGATCATAGAGAAATGAGAGTTTTGTAACTAATGTTCCTGAGTGCTGTATTCTTCTCTTTAAATACAGATACCTCCCTTTCACTTTCCTCAGATGTCTTCTGTTGAAAAACATGTTATTTGACAATACTGCCATGTTCTTTATGTCCATATCTATTCTCAGTACATATTTTTATTAAAGGAAATACGTGCATCTCATCCCTAATGGTCAGAATTTTATTGCTTCCCTTAAAATCTTAACTATTCAATAAAACAAACTGAAAATTTATATGAATTTTTGATATTTTCCCAATTTCATTATGAATTACTAAAACTATTATAGAAATATTTTGAAAATTAATTCAGAAAAATTCAATATAATTAAGAGAATATTATTAAAAAATTCAATAAATATTTTGGTAAGGATTTTTACGAGGATTTGAAATGAAAAATTTTTAAACATTGATTGTGATAAAAAATTGATGTCTGTTTCACTGGGTATTCCAGATCTCAATAACTATTATCCTGGGTTAAGGGATAATTCAATAAACATACTCTACGGTAAACCTGGATCGGGGAAAACGATTATAGGCCTGCAGTTTTTGATAGATGGTGCATTGAAAGGAGAAGAGGTCCTATATGTATCTCTGGATGAATCAGCATACGAGATAAAAAAGGATTTTGAAAACATGGAGTGGAATCTGGATATAATAAATGTTATAGATGCTGTCCCCACATCTAAAAAGAAGGAAATTGCGCCATACAGGGAGGTTACTCAAGTTACTGATGTCATAAGAATGAGAGATGTTAAGGTTAAGGGAACAGGAAGGGAAATTGATATATTCAATTTAAGATCAACAATAAAAAATATCATGGAAAGAAGAAGGTTTACCAGGGTGGTGATAGATTCACTGACTTCACTGAAACTGTTTTATACAATGGGTGTAGATCCTGAAGAGGCATCATTGTCCTTTGTGGATTTCTTCAGGTATATTGAAAACACAACTGCTTTATTTATAGCAGAAGATTTTGACGACCTTAACAACATTATGAGGATGATGGATAGCGTTATGAGACTCGATAAAGATGAAAATGATTATACCCTTGAGATCGTGAAATCCTCATACATACTTAAAAAAACCAACATTTCATTATCCCTGAAGAATAAAGGATTTATAGTGGAGTGAAGAGTATGGCCAGAGTAAAGTTTGGAATAGAGTGGTTGGATAACATGATGAATGGAGGTCTGCCCGAAAACAAAGTTTACTTTTTAATGGGGGATTCTGGAACAGGTAAAACTCTGTTTTCATTAAAATTTCTTTATGAAGGATTGAGAATGGGTGAAAAATGCCTTTACATTTCAACGGATAGACCACCATATGATATATTGAATCCCATAACAGAGTCTTTTGGGTGGAATTTCTTATCATTGAATGTCATGGATGCGGTTCCCTCACCATCTCTATACACGACAGGAGCAGGTGTGAGGGATATGACCGCCAAGGGAGAAATAAGAGACCTTTCAAGTGCAAATAAGAAGATGGAGAAAGGTGAATTAACATTCGAAAGTCTTCAATTAAAAATGGAGCTTGAATTTAAGGAGAGAAAATTCAACAGGGTTGTGATGGATTCTTTCACAACGTTGAAAAGGTTTGGTGCAGATCCCGAAACGAGAAATCCTGTCATGGCAAAATTCGTAAGGTTTTTTGTGGAAAAGGGTGTCACGGCACTGTTTACGGACGAGGGAAATCTTGATAATGTAAAACCGGAATTGGTTCTCGCAGGAGGAATTATACTTTTAAGGAGAACCATAAAGAGAAATATGGATGAAAGGACACTTCAGATAATTAAAATGAGGGGAACGATATTCGATCCTGAAATTAAAGTATTTAAGATTTCGGATAACGGATTTGAACTTGTTCAGAGAGGTAAAAAATGATTTTAGAAAATGCGTTCATTTCTATACATGAAAAGGCTGTAAAAGGAACCCTGATATATGAAAATGGTACGGTTTATATTAAAGAAAAGGACATAGATCCAGAAATCACCATAACATCACCTTTCATAAATGCGCATACTCATTTGGGTGACGGTTTTATAGAATCCGTACCGAGGCTGGACGTGAAATCCCTGGTAGGCCCAGGGGGATTCAAAGCAAAAATGCTTCAAATAACAGATCGGGAAAAGATCAGGGATTCTATTAAATATTCAATAAAAATCATGAATGGAGAATATATTTCTTCATTCTTTGATTTTCGTGAATCTGGAATGGAAGGTTTGAAACTTCTTGAAAATCTAGATTTTGGGAATATAACCCCTTTTATCCTTTCAAGGCCAGCAGGTAAAGAGCTTGACAAAACGGAATTGAATGAATTGCTGAAATTAAGTTCAGGATTTGGTATGAGCGGTATTAACGATTATCCCTTACATTTTCTTGAAGAGGTATCATTATATGCAAAGAATAACAATAAATTGTTTGCAATTCATGCAAGTGAAGCTGAGAGAGAAAATATAGATGAAATTTTGAGACTGAACCCTGATTTCGTTATACACATGTATAATGGGTCAATTGAAGATTTTGAAAAATTGATAGCGAGGGATATACCCATTATTATATGTCCAAGTTCGGCGATATTCTTCAATCATAAATTTGATACTGGAAAATTTAAACTGGATGGGATAAAAATAGGAATTGGAACTGACAATGCAATGATAACCGTACCATCTATAAGGAGTGAGATGAGAATTGCATGGCTATATTTTTCCATGGAAGCTGAAAAAATTATTGAATATTCCACAATTACAATGCAGAGATTTACTGGGAAGCCGAATAACATCCTGATATTCAATAAAAAGCCTCAGAAGGTTGTCAGGGATCCTTTTTACAGACCGGACAGATTTTTAAAAATAAATGAAATAAATTTTGAATGAAAAATTTTAACAGATAGAATGGATTTAAGAAAAATGGAAAACTCTCAATGAAAAATAAATGAGCTTTCCAAAATTTAAATATTTGTGAATAATGGTAACGGTCACAGGAGTTAAGCCTCATCCAATTAAATAACATAATTTATTTTATAAAACACTTGAGTAGTTCCCAGTTAGTTTAAAATTATTCCCAGAAAATAAGGATGAATACTACAATACGAATAATTATTGCTGAGAACATGCTAGGGATCTTCTCTATAAGGTATATACTGCATTTCCAAACAGTACGATACCATCATCAACGAAAACCTGAATGTTCATGAAATACCGCAGAATAATCACATAGCCGGAAGTATGGATTATATTTTCTCTTATGCTTTCAAACAAACGTTTGACTGGAACGTTGAAAGATACGAATGAAAATCATTGAAATAATAAGAGTAGATATGTGCTACATGAATTTAAATGTTCCAATCTCACAGCATCTGGACTGGATGGAATATATACGTAAATGCAAATTTCTTAGTGAGGGCTAGGAAGCTCAGAGTTCTAGCGAGGGGTAGAACTCTCCTCACCGTATACCAGAAATCTTTTTCCCTCATATATCAGGAGTTCTCTAACCACAGGGTCAATAAATCCCTGAATTATAAGATCCTTTGATTTCATTTCATCAAGACCATGGCTTTTAAGATAGAAAAGCATTTCATCATCTATATTGGATATTGATGATTCATGCTTTGCAGATGATCCGTCACCATAAATCTTAAGAAAAGGAAGTGAATATGCCCTGGATCTTTCTCCTAAGAGAATCGAATGAGCTGCGTAATATCCGTATGAATTCTTGGCATTTATGTCCATTTCAATTATTCCTCTGCTGACAATCCTTGATTCACCAGCCGTTACCGTCCTGATTATTGATTCACTGTTGGAATTCTTTCCCTGATGGTATACATTGGAAGAGATATCATAAATTTCCTGACCCCCTGATATCACACCGGTATAATTTTTAAATCTGCTTCCTTCATTCAGAATTATGTTTGAATTTATAGATGAATTGGATGAATTTTTTATTGCCACATACCATTCATCGATTGAATTTTCTCCCTGATAACTGTTTTTAACATTGAGATTTTCGCATCCATTGCCATCAAGCATGGTGATGTGTTTCACCTTTGATTCATTTTCCTGCCGCATGTATGTATTTGATATTCCCATAAATGCCGGATCCATCTGAAGATGTTCAATGAACTCGGATTTTACATTTTTTCCTATTACAATGATATTTTTTATGGAATAAAATCCACCCGTGTACTTCACCTTTATTTTCAGAGGATGGGCAAGATCTTTGTTCTCATTGAATTTGATGAATAATCCCCCGAGAAATGTGGCGTTAGATATAGCTGTATGCTGATCCTTAACAAAATTCATGGATTCCTTGACAGTTTCAGGATAGCTCTTGATGGCAGACCTCATGTCCATCATTTCAAAAAATTCTGTTTTTATGTAAAAATTTAGATTTCCCACATCCCTGTAATCGAGAACAAAATAATTTTCTTCGGGATATATCTGGCCACCGAGACCCCTGTCACAGTTTATTCCGGAAAAAAACCTGTCTATGCTGAAATTTGAATAGCTCTTTTCTATCGGAGAATCAGCTATCCTTAATTTTTTAAGTTCATAATATTTTTCCATGTTCCTTAATCTCAGCTCAAGCAACCATTCTGGCTCTTCAAAATGTTCAGATATCCTTTTTATCCTTTCTTCTCCGATCATCCTGTACCACCAATCTCCTTTAATTTAAGCCTTATAAGTCTGTTGAGTTCTATGGAAAATTCAAGGGGGATTTCCTTCATAACATCATCCAGAAATCCAAGAACTATAAGTGCTCTCGAATCATCCTCATTCAGACCACGTGTCATCAGGTAAAATAACTGCTCCTCACCTATTTTTCCTGCCGTTGCTTCGTGAGTTACAGTGGCAGAATTTTCAAGAACCTCATTGTGTGGGAAGGTATAATTCTTGGATTCATCATCCAATATCAGGGTATCGCACTGTGTATGGGATTTTGAATTCGTGGCACCTTTATTAACCCTGACAAGGCCACGGTATACTGACACACCACCATTCATGCTTATGCTCTTTGAAATTATTTTTGAATTGGTGTTGGGTGCAAGATGGATCACCTTTGCACCGTTATCCTTCCATGTACCATTCGATGCAAATGAAATATTAAGATTGCTTGATGATGCATTTTCACCCACAAGATATGAGGATGGATAAAGCATTGTTACCCTTGACCCCAGGGAACCACCCACCCATTCCATCTTCCCATTTCTCTCTACCCTGGCCCTTTCGGTATTGAGGTTATATATATCCCTGCTCCAGTTCTGAACTGTGGTAAATTTTACATGGGCCCCCTCTTTCACATATACCTCAACCACAGCACTATGAAGAGAACTTTCATTGTATATCGGGGCGGTACATCCTTCTATATAACTGACGTAACTGTTTTTTTCTGCTATTATTATAGTGTGTTCAAACTGGCCTTCTGATTGCATGTTCATCCTAAAATATGCCATCAGGGGCAGATCGACTCTTACATTTTCTGGAACGTAGATAAAAGTACCACCACTCCATACAGCACCGTTGAGAGCGGCAAATTTGTTATCTGAAGGTGGGACAATGTGCATGAAATAATCCTTTATGATATCAGGATATTTTTTAAGGGCTGAATCCATGTCCATCATTATTACACCTTTATTCTCAAGATTCTTTTTGATGTTGTAATAAACACCTTCAGAATCAAGGACGGCAACACTTCCTGAGAGGTATTTTTTCTCTGCCTCTGGCACACCAAGTATTTCATATGTTTTTCTTATTTCATCAGGCAGATCTTCCCATTTCCTTGCCTTGACTTCATCGGGTAAAATGTAATATCTGATCTTGTCAAAATCAATATCTAAAGGAGGACCCCAGTTAGGCATGGGTTTGGATATAAATATTTCATATGATTTTAACCTGAACCTTTTCATCCATTCAGGTTCCTTCTTAATTTCAGAAATTTCTTCAACGACTTCCCTCGTTAATCCCGGTTCAAATACATGCGGATATTTTGCCTTTGTCACGAAATTGTAGGCTTCCTTTTCCATTTGAGAAATTTTCAGTTCATTTTTTCCCTTATCCATTCATATCCCTTCTCCTCAATTTCCAGTGCAAGAGAATAATCCCCATCCTTAACGATCTTTCCATCCATGAGAACATGAACAAAATTTGGCTGAACATATTTCAAAATTCTCATATAATGCGTTATAAGTAATAATCCTGATTTATCATTCATGTTTATTTCATTTATGGACCTGGCCACAAGTTCTAGGGAATCCACATCGAGACCTGAATCTATTTCATCAACTATACCAAATTTTGGCCTGATGATCATCATCTGAAGGATCTCCACCTTTTTCTTTTCACCGCCTGAAAAACCTTCATTTAAATTTCTGCTCAGCATGGATGAATCTATTTTTAATAGATTCGCCTTTTCCTGAACATATTTTATGAATTCCTGAAAGGTAATGTTTGAATCATTGTGTATTGAATATATCGTCCTGAGATAGTTGAATAACTTTAATCCGGATATTTCTATGGGCTGCTGGAAACTCATAAACAGTCCAAGCTTTGACCTTTCTTCAGTGGGAATCTCTTTTATGGACTTTCCATTCAATAATATTTCTCCTGAAATAATTCTGTATCTGGGATCACCCATGATTATCCTTGCTAGCGTGGATTTGCCTGAACCATTTGGACCCATTATTGCATGTATTTCACCTTTTTTTATCTTCAGGTTAACACCATGTAAAATTCTTTTACCTTCTATTTCTGCTACAAGGTCATTTATTTCAAGAACATCTTCCATGTAGAAATTGTAAAAATAAAAAAATTTAAATGTTTTGTAGTTTGATTTACTTTTTAAGCTTTTAGAATAAGGTCAAGATTATTTTTTATTGCATCTATGAATTTTTCCGTATCGACATGGTTTTCGACCGGAGGTTCCGTTAACCTGGTCATATCCTGTGTCATTATCTTATCGTCCTCTATTGTTTTCAGAACTGCCTTTTCAAGAAAAATCGAAAAGTTGACCAGATCATTGTTATTATCAAGCTCTCCCCTCTTTTTCAATCCCCTGGTCCATGCATAAATTATTGCGGTCGGGTTGGTTGAAACTTTTTCGCCCTTAATGTATCTGTAATAGTGCTTCTGAACAGTGCCATGGGCAGCTTCAGACAGGTAATAACCTTCTGGGGACATGAGTTCAGAGGTCATGAGTGCCAATGTACCTACATAAGCAGTGGAAACAAAGTCTGAAAACACATCGCCATCATAATTTTTACATGACCATACAAATCCGCCCTCTGACCTTACCACCCTTGCCACAGCATCATCTATCAGATAATAATTGTAATTAAGTTTTTTATCTGAGAACTTTTCCCTGTACTCCCTTTCATAAATTTCGTTGAATATCTCCTTGAACCGTGCATCATATATCTTTGAAATTGTATCCTTTGTTGCAAACCATAGATCGAGATTGTTTTCGAGGGCATACCTGAATGATGCCCTGGCAAATCCTTCTATTGATCTGTCTATGTTGTACATGCCCTGAAGTACCCCGGGACCTGAAAACTCAGAAAACTCAACCTTTTTCTCCTTCCCGGACTTTGACCTGTATATTATTTCTGCTTTTCCGGGTTCATCAAAGCGTATTCCGACACCATCGTATATATCCCCAAACGCATGCCTTGCCACAACAATTGGCTTTTTCCAGAATCTTATTGCAGGATTTATGGATTTTACGAGTATTGGAGCCCTGAAAACTGTTCCATCTAGAATTTTCCTTATTGTTCCATTCGGGCTTGGCCATTCCTTTTTCAGATTATATTCCTTTATTCTCTCCCTGTTTGGTGTTATTGTGGCACATTTTACACCCACACCCCATTTCTTTACGGCCTCCGCTGCCTGATAAGTCACCTGATCATTCGTCCTGTCCCTGTTTAAAACATGCAGATCATAATATTCAGTTTTTAAATCAATGTACGGATATAACAACTTTTCCTTAACCCATTTCCATATGATCCTTGTCATTTCATCTCCATCCATCTCAACAACGGGTTTATCCATGGTTATTTTACCTTTCATTCTATCACCTATACCCCTTATAGCATTGAATAATTTAATATTTTAGCTAGAGTTTTGCGTTAATTTTAATTAACGGATTAAATGTAAATCAATCTAAACTTTTCAATATTTTTACTATTGATTTATAAGGATTTTCTATTGCTTTTACCATTGCTTCCCTTCCTGCGTATTTTCATGATACGGAATATATATTACCCTCATAGGATACGTAGCAGTCCCTGGACACTTTTCTTAACTCGTTCAAATGCACAGAATATTCTGGAACATTATTTATTGGATTCAGCT
>JAGDXR010000065.1 GCA_023261745.1 Thermoplasmata archaeon
TGCGCCGTGTAAGGGCACCGTCATAACCAGCTAGACCACAGGCCCTGTCATATCTATAATTTTTCAATCCATAAAATTTTTTCCATATTTGAATTTATTATTAAAATATTATATATTATTTTTGTCAATTTTTGATTGAATTTTTAAATTCATAAAAATTAATTATTATTCATACTTCACTTCATATAAATGTGAATTTTTACTTTAGTCTGAAAAATTTTTTATTTTTGTTCTGTTATTGATTATATGATGTCAAAACTGAAAATGTTTGCTTTTGATTATGATAGAGTCTTAACAAATTCATCACTGACTTTCGATTACAGAATATCCCCTCTGTTAAAAGAATTGAAGAAAAAGGGAGCAATGGTTGGCATTGTAACCGGAAGGAGATGGATGCATATAGAACACATGAAATCCAGCGTTGATTTCATAATATATGAAAATGGATACTTTATTTACATATCCTCTAAAAATGCAAGGATAAAATTATATGAGAGGTGGCAGGAAGAAATCGCAAAACAGATGATGGAATTGTTAAAGGAAAATCATATTTCATTTGTAAAGGGAGAACTTTTAATATCCATACCCATTGAAGAATCCCTCAGGGCATCAAAGGTCCTTGAGCAATACATGGATAAATTGACAGTAGTTAGCAATATAGACAGAATAATGGTCCTTGTAAAGAATATTAACAAAGGAAACGCCCTTAAATATGCCATGAATTATTTCAATGTTCAGCCATCAGAACTCATCGTTTTTGGTGATGGAGAGAACGATTACGACATGTTTGAGCTTTCTCAGAATGCCGCAACAATTGGAAATTCCATCAATAAACTTAAATCCATGTCAAAATTGCATTCCGATAAATTATATTCAGAAGGGACAATAGAACTGCTGCAAAAGATCATAGATCTTGACCTGACTGTCTGATGAATGTAATCGCAGAAGTGATCGGTGCATTCTGGTTATTCATACCATCATATGTAGCCAATCCTTCCGCAGTAATCTTTAAAGGAAAAACCCCTATGGACTTCAATAGGAATTTTTTTGATGGCCGCAGGATATTTGGTAAAGGAAAAACATGGAGGGGATTTATCGGGGGAACACTTTCGGGAGCATTGATAGGATTAATTCAGCAGACAATATCATTTTTTCTGAAAAGTCCTTACTTTCCTGAATTTTCCATTTCATTTACATATTCAATGATATTTCTATTATTACTTTCCTTCTCCTCAATGTTAGGGGATTCATGCGGTTCATTTATAAAGAGAAGACTGAATTTCCCCAGTGGCTCGGAGGCCTTAATTTTGGATCAATATCCATTCTTGATATGCTCATTCATATTCTTTTATTTTTTCAACTCTTCACTATTTTATCAATATGTCTGGAACATCTATTCCATAATTTTCCTCATAATAGTAACCATAATCCTTCACAGGCTTGTTAACATAATAGGATATAAAATGGGGAAAAAGGAAGTCCCCTGGTAAAATCATTTTGAAACTTTTCCCTTTTCAATTTTTCTTGCAATCATGTATACAAGAAAAGCCAGAACTATGAATATTATGATCATAATGAAAAGATATGTTTCATAGAAGGGTATCGGGTAAGGCATCTTAACGTTTATTAAATAGTTGTGGTCAATCGTGATATTGTATTCCTTTACTAGATCAATTCCTGTCAGATAGTAGGTTCCCTTGTAAACAACATAAATTCTGTAGAATCCTCCAGGCAGCTTGAAAGTATCCTTCGGTTTGTATGAAAATGCCTGAACAGACTGATTGCTCTGTATTAAAATATATGAACCATTCAGGGGATTATTGTTTGAATCAAATACGTTAATGGTCAGGTAATAAACGCTTGCCTGCAGTGTAATGTTTTCATTTCCGTAAACATATATTTCCGTTGAATTGACATTCCTGTTATCCCAGTAAACATTTACAGAATAATTTCCCTCAGGCAGAATGTAGCTCATGGTTCCATTTGATATTGTTGTAAAAGTATTTCCATCGCCATTTATATTTACAAATGAACCATTGAGAGTATTGTTAAGGGAATCAACGATTTTCATATTTACCCTGAATACATTTGTTTTTATAAATACGGTTGAATTACCTGATACGGTGAAGTTTCCACCCGATACTATGGTATTCATGTATTCTACAGTATAAACATAATTTCCTGAAGGAATTTCAAATGCTGCAATCCCAGAAGAATTCGTTACATTTATGTTTTCACTGCCATAAACATTTTTCAGAAATATCATGGCGTTAGAAAGGTTCTCATCAGCATAGCTGCCAGCTATGATTTTCACATCATAAATTTCCGTAAACAGATTTATTGAATTTGATGACAGATTCATTCTGAATTCAAAATTGACCGTTGAATTGTATACCACAACCCCTTCATAATATACAGTGAACATGTAAATCCCGCCACCAATATTCCTTAGATTAAGTGTTCCATTTTCACCTGTCTGGAATATGGATGTAATTCCGTTCGGATATTTCATGTATACAAGAGCATTGAATACGGGCATTCCAGATGATGTCAGAATTTTTATGGTTGAATTTCCGATATCAGAATAAATTGTCATATTCGTTGAATTTGATATACTGATCATATTTCCATATGTTTTATTATTCATGAATACTGTCATTATTTCAGGCAGCGTATAATTATCATAGATTATTTTTATTTCATATGTCCCTGCATAGGCATATATTACAGTTTTTCCATTATTTGTTAAATTGCCGTAAACTGTTCTGTTATTTGTCAGTTCAACACGGGCATGGGATACGGGAACACCCGATGATGTATAGAGATTAACGTTAATTTTCAGCGGAAAACCTATCCAGAAATATGACTGATCTGATCTGAGATAGCAGGAATAACTGAAATAGTTAAGATGATAATAATAACCTGAATTATCAAGTGCATAGACGGTATAAGAATAATTCCCTGTCTGCCATCCGGTATAATTAATCTGGAATTCATATACATTTGTAAATGAATCTTCCGTTCCTGATATTTTTATCATATTGTATGAATTTCCATTTAAATATATGGAAACATTTTTTATATCATATCCACCCAGGGGATCATTTATAAATGCCAGAAACGTTATTTCCTTATTTGTGGCATTTATACCGAATCCCTTGGAAGGAACATTCTGATAATTTAAAGTTTCTACGTCACTTATATACATTGAAGTATTCGTTATAACATCAAAACCTGAAGCATATGTGGAATTCCCATAATATACCCAGTAGTTTGTTGAAGTTCCACCTGAAAGATCAAAGTGAAGGTGAATGGAATATCCTGCTGGAATCTTTACCCCCGTTGTATTGAATGATATCTGATAGGATTCTATGGAGGTAGCAAGAATCGGATGTGATGATCCTGAGGCTATCTGTGTCTCCTGTCCCGATGGTGAACGTTCGTAGAGAGTCAAATATATGTTGGGGTTGTTATCCGTTCCGTTGAATCTTATGTAGATCCAGAACGTTCCGTTAAAAATATAAAAATTGCCTGCGATAAGGGGATAGAGATACCAGTCCTCAATTATATAATGTGTCGCATGATCCACGGTTCCCCTTGTTCCCTGATTAGTATTGAATATATATGTTGTTGTTAAATTGTTGATATTTTCGGACATTGTTGTATTCTGGATATAGAATGTAACCATTTCCTCAGTGCATGATGGGGTGGAAGATTTTGAAAAATTACTTGAGGGTATGTAGATCAAAAGCAGAAATATGATAAAAAATACCATAAATTCTTTTTTCATATTCCTTTTATTTAAATGAATAAATTTAAGCTTTTCTTTTTTCCAGCAATTCTGAAACCTTTAAAAGTGATTCTAAATGAACATTTTCTCTCTTAAGATTTTCAAAACCACCCTCCTCCCTGTCTACCACGCATATTACCCTTTCTACGATTCCCCCCTCATTTCTTATGGATGAAACGGCTTTCATTACCGACATGCCTGTGGTTACAACATCCTCAATTATAACATATTTTTCATTTTTCATTATTTCGCCTTCAATAAGCGAACCTGTGCCGTGTGATTTCTGTTCCTTTCTGACTATAACATAATCCTTCATCTTTTCAAGAGATACTGCGACAGCTATTGGAACGCTTCCAAGCTCTATTCCGGCTATGTATTCATTCCCTATTTTTTTGGACATTTCAACAGCAATTTTTTTCAGTATTACTGGTTTTGTAATGGCCTTTTTTATGTTTATGTAATAACTGCTTTTTTTTCCGCTAGTGAGCGTGAATTCTCCAAACATTACTGCCCCGGATTCCATAATCATATTTATAAGATCCATGCCGGAATATTAATCTGGTAATAAAAAAATGTTATGGGTTACATTTATATACTCATCAATTTTATATTTAGCAATTTCAAACGGGGGGAAAATTTCAGGATATGATATACAGAATAAATAAGAGAACCGAAAAGGAAAATGTTCTCGAATTATTTGATCCCATTATCAGGAAATGGTTCAATTCAAGATTCGATAAAATGACTGAACCTCAGGAATACGCCATTCCTTATATCCACTCTGGCAAAAATGTTCTTGTGTCGGCACCTACCGGATCCGGAAAAACACTCACAGCATTTTTAACTGTTATAAATGAACTTTTTTTACTTGCCAAGGAAAACAAGCTTGAAAACAGGATTTACTGCATATACATCTCTCCACTTAAAGCCCTTGCCAATGATATACACAGGAATCTTACCGTTCCTCTAGAAGAAATAGAAAGGATCGCTGAATCTGAAGGTATCCGGATTCCAAAAATAAGGCACATGGTCAGGTCCGGTGATACAACACAGGCACAGAGGAGCAAGATGACCAGAACACCACCTCACATAATCATTACTACCCCAGAATCTCTGGGGTTAATGCTATCCTCCAGTAAGATGAGGGAAAACCTCAAGAATGTAAAGTATGTGATTGTGGATGAGATACATGAGCTTTCATCATCCAAGAGGGGTGTAATGCTATCCCTCAATCTTGAAAGATTGCAGAATTATTCCAGAAACATTATAAGGATAGGTCTTTCGGCTACCCAGGCACCAATAGAGGAAATGGCAAAACTCCTTTCTGGATTTGATGATTCAGGTGATGTGAGGGATGTTTATATCCTTGAGGTTGATTCTAAAAAATCGCTTGATCTGAATGTAATCTCGCCCGTTCAGGATCTATTTTCAACACCATTTGAAATCATAAATGAAAGGATGTATGATATCATAGAAGAACTGATTAAAACGCACAGGACAACACTGATATTCACAAATACGAGAAGCGGGACAGAACATGTTTCATACAAATTGAGGGAAAGGGGCATAGAAAGCCTGGAGGCACACCATTCCTCCCTTGGCAAGGACACGCGGTTGAAGGTAGAGGAAATGCTTAAAAACGGGCAGTTAAAATGCGTTATATCTTCAACGAGTCTTGAACTTGGTATAGATATTGGATACATAGATCTTGTTGTGCAGATAGGTTCCCCGAAGAGTATAGCAAAAGGCCTCCAGAGAATTGGGAGGTCAGGACATGCATACGGATCCATATCGAAGGGACGGATGATCGTCCTTGAAATGGATGACCTTATAGAATGTGCAGTATTAACCCACCAGGCATACAGGGGAAAGATAGACAGGGTAAACATCCCGAAGAATTCCCTGGATGTTCTGGCCCAGGTTCTGGTTGGCATGAGTCTGGAGGATGTATGGAACGTTGAGGATGCATACAGGTTGGTAAAAAAATCATACTGCTATTCCGAATTGCCTTCAGAAAGATTCATGCAGGTCATAAATTATCTATCAGGAAAAACCTATGGGGATTTGATATATTCCAAGATATGGTACGATGATCAAACAGGCAAATTTGGAAAGAAAAAGTCCACTAAGATGATATATTTCATGAATATGGGTACCATACCAGACGAGGCAAATTTTCATGTTGTTGATGATACAAATTCCTGGCTCGGTGAACTCAGCGAAAAATTCGTTGAAAAATTAAGGCCGGGGGATATATTTGTTCTCGGAGGAAGGACATATGAATACCTGTATTCAAGGGGGTCAAAGGTGCATGTCAAAAGGGCGGAGGGAAGGAGGCCAACGGTCCCTTCATGGGTGGGGGAAATGCTCCCCAGAAGTTTTGATCTGAGCATTGAAGTGGGAAAATTCAGGAAGAGAATAATGGAAATGATAAAAAACAATGAGGATGTTGTTTCATATCTGATGGATGAATACCATCTTGACAGGGGATCTTCTTTAAGCATATACAAATACATAAAGGAACAGATGATCGACCATGTTCCAACGGACAGCTCTCTCATGGTAGAAGGATACATTGACCCTTCAAACATGTACAACATAATTTTTCACTTTCCCTATGGCAGGAGAGTTAACGATGCCCTTTCAAGGGCATATGCATACAGAATTGCCAGTAAATATTCTGTAGGTACAAGGATAACAGTAACGGATGACGCATTCATGATAACGGTACAGAAAAGAATACCCCTGGAAGATGTGATCAGCATGGTAAAACCGTCATCATTTGTGAGGGATCTCAGGTCGGCAATATTCAACTCTGAGTTATTCAAACAGAGGTTCAGGCACTGTGCTGCCAGGTCATTCATGATACTTAAAAAATACAAGGGCCAAGATATCTCGGTTACGAGACAGCAGCTAAAGAGCGACAGGCTTCTTCAGATGTTATCCGACATACCTGACTTTCCTGTAATTGAAGAGACGTTCAATGAGATATTCACAATTACAATGGACGTTCCCCATGCAGAGGAAATATTGAAAAGGATGGAGAACGGAGAAATAAATGTAAGATTTAAAGATTATTCAGAAAGGCCATCGGTATTTGCAAATTCCATAATTCTTGCAGGCGTTTCCGATATTGTTCTGATGGAAGACAGGTCCGCCCTGTTCAGGGAAATACACATGGGAATACTGAAAAAGGTACTAGGTGAAAATCAGGGATACATATTCACGCCTGAGGAAATCAATTCATACATATCTGAAAAATTCAAAATAGAGAAAAAGGAAGATATTCCGGTATTTTTGAGGGATGTTGGGGCAGCCGATATTCTTCAGCAGAAAGGGGTAAACATATTTGACCATTCCGATATACCATATGATGAACTGAGGGAACATGCCCTTGGACTTCTTAAGAATGGTGAAATAGAATCGGTCTATGCGGACAGGGTTTTATTTACAGTTCCTGAATACGTTAAATATTATTCTTCTGTCTATTCAAGGGATATAATCATAGATGAAAAGATATCGAAAATTCTGAACATCATAAACAAAACATCATTCACTGACATATGGAAATCATCAGGCATGAGAAAGGATGATGTTCTGGAAATACTTAAAAATCTTGAGAGGGCGTATATGATAAAGAGAATAGATGTCCGGGCCGGTGAGATATTCTGGGATAGGAGGAATGTTGAGAAAGCCGATATAAATGAATCAAGGAAATTTTTAATTTTAAAGATACTGGGTTATTATGGACCCATAACACTGTCTGAAATTGCATATTATATAAATGCCAGAGAGGAGACTGTAAAGGAAATTCTGAAAGAAATGGAATATGAGAGAAAGGTTATATCAGGGCAGTTTCTACCCGGATATGAAACCCAGTACATGCTATATGAGGATTATAGAAAACTCAGGCCGGATGATATCCACGATATAAATAAAATAAACAATTATAGAATATCAAATTCCCTTAAAAAGACAGATTCAATAAGGGATGCATTCAGAAAATACATATTTTTCAGGAGTCCATTTGAAGCATCACTGAGGGTCAGAGATTTCAACATGGAAGAATGGGTTGAGATGAGAAAGAAAAATGAGATCCTTTTCGGAAAGTTTATTGGAAACAGGTATGTTTATGTTTTGAAAGAATACGCCAATTTGTTCAGGATATATGACATTGAATATGATGATATGATTAAAAACATAATTTCCCTTCTATCTTCAAGTACATCGATTTCATCTGAAAAACTGGCATCCATTTTAACGGTTAACCAGAAGGTTCTGCAGAATTATCTCAACATACTGGAAAGAAATGCGGTGATTTCAAGGGAATTTTCAGAGGATGAATTCATTGAACCATCCGACAGGTTCATCTATGTTGGCGAGGAAAAATCGGCCGAGAACATTTTTGAAAAGATCATAGATTCATATGGCCCGATCACACTTAACGAACTTTCTGATCTCTTGAGCATTGATCCAAATACTCTGAGCAAATTGATCAAATCCTTCAGCTTTTCGGATGTTGCGGGTATAAGGTTTTACGGAAAACTGAACGAAAGCAATGAAACGGTAACCGCGGTGGTAGATTCCAGCGATCCCGTAACTGTATACATCAAAAATAAAATATTACAGAAGTTCCCGGATACATTCAACTATTTTTACATAAAGGACAGTGAACCTGAGGGTGCGTTATTTTCCCAGTTTGAATATGACATACTTGTTATAAGGGATCATTCATTCACATCTGAAGAAAAATTGCTGGAAAGCATAAATCTCCTTGAAAAGTTCTATGACAACTGCTATGTTCTCATCGAAAAAAGAAAAGACATAAGTTTGGATGGTTTCAAGAGCAGGGACAGGTTTCTGATTTCCCGTGAAGTGAATATAGGAGAACTTAATTATGATGACATTTTATATTATGCTGCTGCAAAACAGGGTTATTTCAGATACATGATGAAAAGGCTTCCCATGGATCTGGAAAAACAGAACATGGGGCTGAGAAGCGATGTGGAGATCGCTGAAAAATGCATTCAGTATATTTCAACGGAAAGACTTAAGAGAAGCAGGGTTCTTTTTGAAACGAGGGGTATTCCTGACATCATAACATATGTGAGTGAGGAAAACGCAAAACTGTTCCAGGCAATAAAGAACCCTATCATTGGTGAAGATGAGAAAAAAATAATTGATATTGTAAGGGATTCATTCATGCCCGAGAGGAATGCTATTGAATACGAATCAATCCTAGGTAAGGAAAAAACATCAAGGATAATAGATTATCTGATAGATAAATCCGTTTTCTGTCTTGGCCCCAGGGATTCCCTTGTTTACATTGAATCCGGTCTGGACAGGGAAACGGCAGTAAAGATTTTTGCAGAGAAGTTTTATGAAATGTTTGGATTCATAAATATAAAAAGAATGTACATATTTTCAAAGGGATATCTTTTCCTGCATGATGTTAAAAATGCAGTTTCATATGTAAAAAATAAATTTTCCCTTGAACCTTTCCTTCTTGAAAATATGGAAATTGTCTATGCAAAAAGGGAAAATTATTACAAAGCAACGGGTAAAAATGGAAGAAAATTAAAGATATTTGATCCTGTTATTTATAATAATTTCACGTACATAGTTTCAAAACAGGATCCATTCTATATTTTGATAAGGGAATCAGTAAGAAAGGCCGGGTTTGAAAACAGGAGCGTTGTTATCAGGGCGAATATGCCTGTCGCAGGGTTCAATTACAAAATTAAGAAAAATAATTTTGAGATAAACGATCTTGAAATTCTGAAAGGATACGATGAAACTGTGAAGGAAATACTTGATAGGACAGCATCAAAAATGGGAATGAATTTAAAAGTAATTCCTTAGGATCATTCTCTCAACTTTATGTTGATCCTTTTTCCGCATACGGAACATCTTCCATCCCTTGTGAGATTTTCAATCTTTATTCTGTAACCATTTCTCCTTATGAGTGGAGAATGGCATTCCGGACAGTATGTTGTTTCATATTTTTCTTCCCATAGATTTCCTATGTAAACATAGTTCAGCCCGTTTTCCTTTCCCTTATTGTATGCATTTATCAATGTTTCCCTTGGTGTTTCGGGAATATTCATCAACCTGTAGTCAGGATGAAACCTTGAAAAATGAACTATGCCATTTTCACCGAATACATCGTATACCCATTTTGTGAATCTGTCAATCTCTTCAATTTTATCGTTCAGCCCGGGTATTATTAAATATGTCAATTCTACATGAATGCCAAGGTCCTTTGCCCTCTCAACGGTTTTCAGTACAGGTTCAAGCCTCGATGATGTTATTTTTCTGTAGAATTCATCCGTAAATCCTTTCACATCTATGTTCATTGCCTCAACATATTTTGACAGTTCTTTAAGGGGATCCTCATTTATATATCCATTCGTTACATATACACTGTATAACCCCTTGGAATGTGCGATCTTCGATGTATCATAATTGAACTCAAACCATATTGTAGGTTCATTATAAGTCCACGCAATTCCCTTTGATCCTTCAGAAATGGCAAGGTCAACAACCTCCGCGGGCGAAAATTCCCTTAAATACTGGGATTCAACCGCTGCCTGGCTTATCTCCCAGTTCTGACAGTGAAGGCATTTTAAATTGCACCCGACAGTGCTCAAGGAAAATATGTAATCACCGGGGTAATAGTGGAAAAGTGGCTTTTTTTCTATGGGGTCCATTGCCATTGCGGAAACCTTTCCATAAACCATTGAATACAGTTTTCCATCCACATTTTTTCTTACACTGCATATGCCGTATTTTCCATTATCTACAATGCATCTGTGCGGACAAAGATCGCATCTCACCTTACCATCTAATTTTTCATAATACATCGCCTCATGCAAAGTGCTCATACCCCCTCTTCTCGATCTTTATTTCTCTGTTTTTTTCCACAAGCACATTTTCACCATCATAAGTTTCCCCGATAATGGATACTGAATATCCTGATTCGGCCATCTTTTCATGTAAAATGTCCCATTTATCCTTTTCCACACCGAAGAATATCTCGTATTCCCCACCAAAATTCAGCAGGACTTCCCTTTCATCTATGCTGTAATTTTTTACTACATAGTCCACGAGAGGATTTCTTGGAATCATATCATAAAATATTCTGAAACCTGTCCCGGTAAGATCCTTCAACTGATATACTGTGGAAAAAATGCCGTCTGACAGGTCCATGGCCGCCCTTACCCCCAGGTCAGATAACATAATGGATTCATTTATTCTTGGCTCGATGTCAAGAAGAATGTCTGCACCTTCCATTTCACCGTTGATCCACATGTAATATCCAGCCGCATTTTTCCCCAGACCGTTTGTAATTCCCACATACATTCCGGGCCTGAAATTCTTTCTGAGCATTATTTTGTCTTTTTCGACATGGCCAACGACCATGCCCGATACGGTAAAATTTTCCCCCTCCTTTGTATCCCCTCCGGATAATTTAACGTTATATCTGTCCAGACACCTCTTCATACCTTTCAGAAACCCTTCAAAAAATTCCATCTCTATTTTTCCTGACATTGAAAATGAGGAGAAAAAGTAATCCGGGATACCGCCCATGGCAGCGATGTCACTCAGGTTCAGAGAAACGAAAAAGTATCCCATTTTTTCCGGATTTGCACCTTCAGGATAATGTTTTAGACTGTTTGTGATGTCTGTCGTAATGAGGATGTATTTATCCTCCTCTTCAAAATAAAATGAATCGTCATTCGTTATATCGGGGAAAAGTTGCATTATTTTTTTTATTAAATTTCTCTCTCCAATTTTTTCAATCATCATCATCCTATGTAAAATTTATTAGTAATTAATTTTAATGGTCTTCGTGGAAGAGATAGATCTTGGAGATTTTCTGCTGACAAAATATTATTCCCTTTACCTTAAAAAGACAAAAACCATGGTAATGGCAGACTTGCACATTGGATTCGAGGATGTCATGGCCGAGAAGGGGCTTTTTCTGCCGAAGATCCAGAAATCGATTATAATGGACATTCTGGAAAATCTTTTCAGATATTATGAAATAGATAGTTTTCTTATAGATGGTGATTTCAAACACGAGTTTTCAAAAAACATGAAACAGGAATGGAATGAAATTGAATTCATAATAAAATATCTGAAGGACAAGTGCAGCATATCAGTTGTCAGGGGAAACCATGATAATTATCTGAAAGGAATACTCGCAAAATATGATATAAAACTGCATGATAGACTGAAAATCGAAAATTATGTTTTCATCCACGGCCACAGGAAATACGAAGGAGATGAAAAGGTGATAATAGGCCATGAACATCCATCAGTAAAATTCAGGGATCCTTCGGGCAGCATCATAACCTATCCAAGCTTTGTTGTAGGTGAAAATATCATCGTTCTTCCATCACCGAGCATATATTCTTCAGGTTCGGATATCATTGCGGGGGAAATACTCTCCCCTATCTTCAAGGACAGAATTAAAGGAAATGAAAGAATCTATGGTATAGACAACAAAATTGGGCTGATATACTTCGGTATATATAAAGATCTGAAAGGGAAAATATTTTCATAGAATTTTTAAGAAATTCAGGCTCGGTTCATATACTATTCCCTTTTCAAGCAGATCACTCAGTATCCTGTCGACTTCCTGGCCTGATATCCCATATTTTTCCGCCTCGGTAACCACATCCTCATACCTTGCCCCTTTTCCCGATACATCAAGCTTCTTGATGATTTCCATTATGACTTTTTCATAGTTGTTTTCATCCTTTTTTTCTATTCCGAGCATCTCGTAAATCTGGTTTTTATACCCTGTCAGATCAATTATTCCAAATCTTTCAATTGCCAGAAACATGTTTTCAATAACCCTTTTTGGATATCCTTCCTTCAGCATGGATTCAATATCATTCTTCTGAATTGAGATGTCCATGAGATTTACCCTGTAAATAAGATTTTCTAGGGCCTTGAGCTTCCAGTACCTGTATATGAATTCATTTGATGTTTTTACTGATTCCACTCTCAGTTCCACGTTACTGTTATCACCCCAGACCCTGACCTTCCCTATGAATGATATAAGTTCTGGAGGTTCATGCGTGGAAAAGAATTTGAATACGTTTGGAGGTGTATAATTCTTGTCAACCATTAGCTTCACATCACCGAACCTGTCGTTGAAATTTATAATTATCATTGAATCGTTTGCCACAGATTTCTTGTCTTCCAGTATTCCTGACATGAAAACCCTGTTGATCTTTGCTCCAAGTTTTGTGAGAATGTACTGAGCTTCCTTTTCTTCTCCTTTCTTTTCAAGAACAATGGAATCATTTAATTCAAATGAAAATATTCTCCATGCGGGTTCCCTTGGCATCAGAGTTCACCCCTTAAACTGTTTTCTAGTTCATCAAGATCCTTTTCCAGAATAAACCTGAAAATGTATGGATAAATTATAATTCTGTTTGAATCCTTCTTTATTATTTTGCAGTATGTCTCAAAAGGTTTCATCAAAATATTTTCTTCCAGTTCTTCTTTCAAAACTGGTATGCCCGGTGTTTTCAATATTTCCTTCATTATTTCGTCCTTCTTTTTTGATAGTAATTTTTCTATACCTTCAGATTCAATGAACATTGATGATGCCAAGGATCCATCATCAAAAATAACCTTTGCCATGATATCGTTTACAGGATCCACCTCCCCATGTACCGGACATTCCCTACCCTTCAAAACCATTCCGCATCTGGGGCATTTTGCCACTATTCCCGTCGAATCAAGCACCTCAACCACTATTCCTTCAAGGGGAGCATAAGAAAGATTCTTTTCCAGGGCTTCATCCATGCTTGCCTTTTTAAGAAATATGTCAATATCTTCCTTAACGATTTCAACCGAACTGTTTTCATTTATTGTGAGGTCCGGTTTACCTTTGAAATCCCTTACAGTTACATTTGAAATTTTATAATTGCTGTTTTCTTTAAGTTCAACACCAAAAGATGTGAAATGTATCCCTCCTGTAGAATCTGCTATCACCCCCCTGTAAATCAATTTTGATTTTATGTCTGAAATTTTTACATTGATTACTCTTCCCCTGATTTCAATGTTTTTCATTCCTGTTTTCAATTTATCAATGGTGTAAAATGTGGATGGCTGCCTTGATACCTTTATGTCAATATTATTCAGTTTTTCCACGCTTCCAGATTTTCCCACGTATATCCTTAAAACATCATTGAACGATTTCACATATCCATTTTTAATTTTTATTACATCCCCCTGATTTAACCTGTAATTTCCCGGCAGAAGGAATGGTATCACTCCCGTCTCATCTCCAATAAGGCCAAGATAGAACTTCTTTCCATCCTTTTCATTCTCTTTTATTGAAAGTATTTTCCCTATGAGATTTATGCTGTTCATCTCTTCCTTAATTTCAGATATCTTGGAATTTCTCATGGATGAATATTTCTGTAAAATTTTTTCCTTTATGGTCTTTGGAGAGTACTGAAACTTCAGCCATGATTCAAAAATCTTTTTTATTTCCTCCCTCGAAACACTCCCACCCAGCAAATTGTAAATCTCATCAATATAATTGTTTATGTCCTTATCATCCATATATTAGAGAGATAAAGAGGACAATATGAAACCTTTGTTTATGTAAATTTTAATAAAAAAATAAAGATTTATTATTTTTTATATTAAATTTCAATAATAT
>JAGDXR010000010.1 GCA_023261745.1 Thermoplasmata archaeon
TCGCTTTTATGAAAACTTAACTTCAGAATCGTGACCTATTACTTCAAAAAATAAAAAATTTATACTTCATACTATTACTTTATGTCATGAGCATTTTGATAAAAAATGGATTTATTGTAACACAGAATAAGAACAGGGATATTTTTAAAGGCGATGTTTATATTGAAGGAAACAGGATTATGGAAATAGGAAAAAACCTGCATCATGAAGCTGATTACATGATTGATGCATCCGAAAATATCATTGTACCTGGTCTGATAAATACACATACACATGTTGGTATGGGAGGTTTCAGAGGACTCATAGAAGATATGCAACTGGATGATTTTCTTAAAAGGACATTTGATCTTGATTCAAAGAGAACAGATGATGATATATACCATTCTTCCATGATTTCCATAGCTGAAATGCTCAGGAATGGAATTACTTCATTCCTTGATCTTTATTATTCTGAAGATATAATAGCAAGGGCCGTCAAGGATTCAGGGATAAGGGGTTTTCTCTCATGGGTGACATTGGATGAAAGATATACAACCCAGTCCGGTTCCCCAATAAATAATGCAGAAAATTTTATAATCAGATTCAAGGGATCTGAAAGGATCTATCCCTCTGTTGGATTCCAGGGAGTATACGTATGTTCAGATGAAACCATGATGAAGGGAAAAGAAATTGCTGAAAAACACAATACCTTGATGCACATGCACCTGAGCGAAACAAGAAAGGAAGTGTATGATTTTCTTAAAAGGACAAACAAGAGACCGGTTGAACATCTTTACGATATTGGATTTTTGAACGATAAGCTAATAGCTGCGCATACAGTATGGATTACGATAAGGGAAATAAAAATGCTAGGTGAAAAAATGGTGAGTTCCTCACACAATTCTGTTAGCAACATGAAACTTGGTACGGGAGGAGCTGCACCCATTCCTGAAATGATAAAATATGGTGTAAATGTTACACTCGGAACAGATAGTAATACAACAAACAATAATCTTGATTTGTTCGATGTAATGAAGACTTCAGGCCTGCTCCATAAGAATGAAAGATGGGATGCATCCATTCTTAAAGCTCAGGAGATATTTGATATGGCTACAATAAATGCCGCAAAGGCTCTTAAAATGGAAAAATATCTTGGATCGGTAGAGGAAGGCAAACTGGCAGACATAGCAATCATAGACCCATATCCGAACGGTATTCCCCTGAGAAAGGAGGCAATTATACCAAACCTCGTTTATGCAATAAAGGGATTGAACGTCAAGACTACAATAGTGGATGGAAAGATAGTAATGAACGATGGTAAATTAACCCTTTACAACATTGAAAAATCAATTAACTTTTTTAAAACTTCATGATTAATTTATAAAATACCTCTGCATCACCAATCATATTTTTTATCAGACAGTATTCATCAGGGCTGTGTTCAACGGGTTCTAATGTGGCCCAGACTACCGCAGGATATCCTTTTTTCCTTGCCATCGCTGCTACAGTTCCTCCACCTATACCAACAGTTTTAGGATTTACACCCAGAACCTCCTTAATGGAATTTTTGAGATTGATAACAAGTGGGGAATTTTCAGATGTCTTTGGGGCCGGATCATTCTTCTGAACAATCTCTATCTTTATTTCAACACCGTACTTTCTGCTATATTCTTCAACTTTTCCTTCTATTGTTTTCAGGACCTCATCTATCCCATATCTTGGAAGTATTCTCATATCAAAATAAACTGAACTGCTTCCGGGTATGGTATTGATATTCTGAACAGAACTGAACATTTTTGTCGGTTCAAATGTTGAATATGGAGGAATGAAAATGCTATCCTGATCGCTAAACAATCCGTGAAGTGCCCTATCCACTTCCATAGATAATTCAAAAAGAATTCTGTTTGAATTAATTCCCAGATCTGGCCTCGACCCATGTGCCTGCCTTCCCATAACGTTTAACCCAAGCCATAGAATTCCCTTTTCAGCTATTTCTATCTCATCACCCTTTTCATTTCCCGCATCCGGAATTATGAACATATCATCCTTACCGAAATTGGAATAATTGTCCATAACATATTCCATACCGTATTTTGATCCTGTCTCCTCATCGCTCAGGGCCATGAAACCCACACTGTAGTCAGGCCTGATATTATTATCTATAAATGCCTTAATTGTGAAAAGTCCTGCAACAAGATCCTGCCCGTTATCCTCGGTCCCTCTACCATATATCCTGTCATCTATAAGGGTTGCCCTATAAGGATCATATTTCCATAAATTTATGTCTCCCTCAGGAACTGTGTCCATGTGGGCTGCAATCCATATGGTTTTGTCTCTGTTTTTACCATAGTATTTTGATATCAGATTTGGTCTGGTATACCCCTTATCATCCATTGTATTCACTTCTTCAATTTCATCAAAGCCCATCGATTCCATGAATTTTTTAATATATCTTGATCTGTCCCATTCCCCCTGACCGCCCATATCAGGACTGATCGCCCTGATGGGGATCATTCCTTTCATAAATTCTATCATATCATTTTTATAATAATTAATCTCTTTTATCATATCTGACCCCCTTCTCAGGTAGTAGAACAGGTATACCCTCTATTATATCATAATAAACTCTGCATTTTTCACAGAAAAGCTTTCCTGAAAAAATTTCACCATCCCTCTCGACACTATCAACTAGTGTGAGAGGGCCCTTACATTCTGGACATGCAATTATATTCAGTGTTTCTTTTTTCATTTATATGCTGTACAGCAGATAGATTCCATATATTATGGAAATAATTGCAACTATCCAGAACAGTGCATTTGTCAGACTCTTTTTTTTCACTCCCAGATCGAATACAATACCCCTGAGACCGTTTAGACCATGATATACTACTGATACAAGAAATACAATGTAGAAAGTCTTCCACCACGGATCGTTGATCCTCTGCAATATCGATTGTATTGTAAGACTGATTGATCCTTCTGCATGCATTATCCAAAGGTGAACACCAAGGAAAAATACCATGAATATGGCGGTTATAAGCTGAAATAACCATGCAACAGGTGCCATCGAACCTTTTATACTTTCTTGATTTGTCATTTTTTATCACCTCATCTGCCAAGAAAAGCCTTTACAACTATATATGTCAGGAGAATCCAACCGATCACACCTAGTATCATCATTATCCAGAAGAACAGTTTCCTCCTGCTAGTTCCTATGCCAAACTCGCTAAAAACAAGTCTAATGCCGTTAGCACCATGGTAGAATATCACCAGAAATAAAAGAATATCAAGAGCAACGAATGGTGGACTTTCAACTGTTTTAAGAAAATTCTGGAAGTTCTGACCACCTGTTGATTGAGATCCTATCAGCTGTGATAAGGCTGCAAAATGAATGTAGAGGTAAAGGAGTATTACAAGACCGGTCAATCTGTGAAACAGAAATGCTATACCGTCGGAAATTTGCCTGCCCTTTATTTTTATCCAAAACAATGAACCTTTGAGTGACATTTCATTCACCCCTCTTGCCCAAAAAAATTCTCTTGAGTTCATATCCCGTTGACTGAACTTTTAGTTTCTGGATTGCCGATGCAGGATCCACATTCTTGGGGCATGCATTTGAGCATTCTGAAGAAAAGTGACATCTCCAGCAACCCTCCGGATCGCTTACTATTGCCAGCCTTAAATTCTTGCCCTGATCCCTGCTATCAGCATTGAACCTGTAGGCAGCTGTAAGAGCAGCTGGACCAAGATAGTTGGGGTCACTGTTTGATATCGGGCATGCCGCTACGCATGCACCACATTTTATGCACAATGTCAGGGGATAATACTTCTTTAATTCTTTAGGAGATTGAATTAATTGCCCTTCAGGATTGTCTTTCCTTATCAGATAAGGTTTAATGGATTCATGTTTCTTGAAAAATTCGTCAAAATCAACTACAAGATCCCTGATCCATTTAAATGATTCACCCCGAAGAGGTTCAATTATATACACCTTTTTACCATTTTCTATTTTTGCCGGTTTTATTTTTGAAAATAATGTTGAACATGTTGTTGTAGGAAAACTGTTCACCATCATCGCACACGATCCACATACCTCCATACGGCAGGATGCCCTGAAAGAAAGCGAGTGATCAATATTGTCCCTTACATAATATAAAGCATCCAAGACTGTCGAGTCCTTTTCCACAGGAACATCATAGTCCCTGTATTCCCAATGGTTCGGATCTCCTCTTTTAATCCTTAAAATTATGTTCTCCATTCTATCACCTCAATATTTTCTCTCCTCAGGCTGCCATTTGGTAACCCTTACAGGAATGTAGGAAAGTTCAACCTTTCCATCCTTCTTTAAAGCGATTGTGTGTTTCATCCAGTTAACGTCATCCCTCTTAGGATAATCTACCCTGTAATGGGCACCTCTGCTCTCTTTTCTGGCTATCGCACCAAGAATCACGACCTCGGCAACTTCCAGTAAATTGCTCAATTCCAGGTATGTTATCAGGTTCATGTTATAGAACATGTTTTTATCCTCTACATATACATTTTCAAACCTCTTCTGAAGTTCCTTTACCTTGTTCAGTGCATCCGTTAAATCCTTCTCATTCCTGAATATTCCAACCTTTTCCTGCATGGTATTCTGCAATTCTTTCCTGAGGCTGGCTACACTTTCAGTTCCTCTTTCCTTAAAAGGTTCCTTGTAAATCCTGTTTTCCTCCTTCTTTACCTTATCCATGTTCAATTCAGGAATGTCACTTGCCCTCTGAAGATATTTGGCTATGGAAACACCCGTAATATCACCATATGCAAGACATTCAGCTGTAGAATTTGAACCCAATCTGTTTGCCCCGTGTATGCTTACACATGCAGCTTCACCTGCTGCAAAAATTCCCGGAATGGGGGACATACCATCTATATCAACTTGTATGCCTCCCATGGTATAATGTGCTGCTGGCCTTACAGGAATTGGCTCTTTTGAAGGATCTATACCATTAAATTTCATTGCCAGATCCCTTATCGCCGGCAATCTTTCCTTTATTTTCTCATCCCCCAGATGCCTCAGATCCAGAAGAACGTAAGGACCCCATGGTCCTTCAAATCCCCTCTGAGCCTGAATCTCCCACATTATTGATCTTGAAACCACATCCCTCGGTGCAAGTTCTATCTTCTGGGGGGCATAATTCTTCATGAACCTTTCACCATTTTTATTAAGGAGATATCCCCCTTCACCCCTTGCACCTTCCGTTATCAGTATTCCGGATGGAACGAGACCTGTTGGATGAAACTGTATGAATTCCATATCTTCAAGGGGCATCCCTGCCCTTAGAGCCATTGCAGCTCCATCCCCAGTAACAGTATGTGAATATGTGGTAAATGGATATAACCTTCCTAGACCGCCGGTTGCAATCAGCAATACCCTTGCCTGGAAAATTTCATATTCCCCTGTTTTCATATTGATCGCTGTGAGTGCATTGAACTTCCCATTATCTATTATTATTGATGTTGCAAAATATTCCTGATATTTTTCAATGTTGTCGTAAAACAGTAATCTCTCATATAATGTATGCAGGGCATGAAATCCGGTTCTATCAGCCGCATACGTTGCCCTGGGGAAACTGTGTCCACCAAATGGCCTCTGAGCTATTTTGCCATCATCCCTCCTGCTCCATGGCATTCCCCAGTGATCTAGATATAATATTTCATTGGGCATTGTTCTTACAAACCTTTCTACTGCATCCTGATCCGCAAGATAATCGGATCCTTTTATTGTATCATATGCATGAAGATCGTAGCTATCCCCCTCATAAAGAACAGCAGCGGTACCTCCTTCTGCAGATACTGAGTGTGACCTGAGAAAATAGAGTTTTGATACAATGGCAATCTTCAAATTTTTATCGGTTTCTTTTGCAGATATTGCAGCCCTCAATCCTGCCAAACCTGCACCCAATATTAATAAATCTGATTTGTGGATGTTCATATCAATCGCCTTTAATACATCTCTCAGTAAATTACTATTTATATTTAAAAATTCTTGATTTAAGCTAGAAATTTATTTTTAATTTTTTAGGAGTTATAGATTTTGAATGAAAATCATTTAAATATCATTATATTTTCTTTTTTTATTGGATATCTTAAATTATATTAAATGTGAAAATGTAAATATCTTGTATTTTTTTATTCAATTAATTGAGAATTATTAAAATTTAAAAGAGAGCCACCGGAGGGAATTGAACCCCCGACCTGCTGATTACAAGTCAGCCGCTCTACCGACTGAGCTACGGTGGCTTTTTTTAGATATAAATTCGAATATAATAGATATTAATAAATCTATTGAATTTTTTTCACCCTTTCTTTAAATCTTCAAGCATTCTATCGTACTCTTCTTTTGATATTTCACCTCTGGCATATCTCTCCCGGAGTATTTCAATCGCATTGTCCTTTCCCATGATTTCTTTGTTCTTCTTCAATTTTTTAATGTTATTAATGAGTATTAATATTAATACAAATAGTACTGCAATTGAAAGGATGTAGATATAATATATAACAGAATTTAACATTTTAATAAAATAAGGGCAGCAGTATCCCTTAGGGTTAATTATTATTGATATTATTGAATATGTTGAAAAAACTATGAAAACAATTATTGCAATTATTATTCCCATGATAATTCTATCATATTTCATGATATATGTATGAATGAAATATTATTTTAAAATTATTGTGTTTAATGCAAATGATTTAAGTATGATAAGAGAATTACTAACATGACCGTTATGGAGCAGGATCTGTCGAAAATTAAACCAATATTACAGGGTAGAAGTCAATTGGATGAAAATATGAAGAAGATAAAATATAAAATAATGGTAATGAGTGGTAAGGGTGGAGTAGGCAAGACAACTGTGGCCGTTAATCTTGCTGTTGAACTTTCAAACAGGGGTTACAGGGTAGGTTTGTTGGACTCCGATATTCATGGACCCAATGTACCCAAAATGCTTAATTTGGAGAACGAGCAATTATACGGTGACGATTCTGGAATATACCCAATGGAGGTAACCCCTAACCTCAAGGTAATTTCAATTGGCATGATGCTTCCAGAACAGGATGCACCAATTATATGGAGAGGTTCACTGAAACATAAAATGATTCAGCAATTTTTGGAGCAGGTCAACTGGGGTGAACTCGATTTTCTTGTTATAGATCTACCACCGGGAACGGGAGACGAGCCATTAAGCATTGCACAGCTGATAAAGGATGTTTCTGGTGTTATTATTGTAGTTACACCTCAGGAAGTGGCATTGATGGACGCAAAAAAGGCTATAAAATTTGCCAAGGAATTAAATCTCAAAATACTTGGATTGATAGAAAACATGACTGGGAATATATTCGGTGAGGGGGGAGGAGAAAAGGCTACTAGAGAATATGATATACCGTTTCTGGGAAGGTTATCAATGGACCCTGAAATCGTAAGATCAGGTGATTCAGGTGAACCGTTTGTGCTCAAAGATATAGAATCTGCAAAAAAATTCAAGGAAATGGTTGACAGGATAATAAAAAATTTGCAATAAATAAACAAGAAAGCTCCGAGTTTTATGAATAATGAATTTAAAAAAGGAATACATTACCACAGTACGATATTTCTGGAATATGGAAATGGCTAACAAAAAAAAGAATATAAAAACAATGGAAGTAGGATAATCAGAAATTTAAACCATAAGGTATCAGCGAAGATTGCATGAATAATTAAGCAGAACGCTGGAAAAACTTGATGGTATAAGGAATAATATGAAGACCACCAAGTCCTTCAACTATGATATGAACTCATGGTCTTTCTGCCAGCTTAAGGAATTCATTGAGTACAGGCAAAGCTAAATGCCATTCTCATACTTATGTTGAGACGAGAAATACATCGAAAGAGTGTTCTAGGTGTGGGTGCATAGGGTTCAGGGAAAACAAAACTTTCAGGTATCCTGGTTGTGGCACGTTGACCACGCCTACGTCAACACTTCGTTCAATATAGTGTTGCGTCCTCCTTTGGTAGAAGGCGCATTTCAATTGCACGCAGACAGAGATGCGCGTAAAGGGAACACTGATACCCCTACAGGGAAAATCTGATAGCAATGGAAAATCCAGAACCCCCTATACTTCAGCTAGGATAGTATATCGTCTAAGAAAGAAGAGTAATATATCTTGTCAGGCTCTTATGAACATAAAGTCTGTGTGTTTCTAGAACATTAAAAAATTCCTTTGAGATTTCCAAATATTTTTCTGATGGAAATATCATCACAATATACCCATTTTCCTTTATGGATTCTTTGAATGTTTTTAATGCTCTCCTGTAAAGGGATTCAAGTGATTCAGTTTTATATGAACTCCTTCCATATGGAGGATCAGTTACAACTGCATCGAATTTACCAATATTTTTTATTAATGAAAAATCTCCCCTGTAAATCTCACTCTTGATATTGTAATATGTTGTATTTGCTATGCATCCATTGATCATTTTCATGCTAATATCAATTCCAACGGATTCAATCCCCATAAGGCCAGATTCAATTATTATTGAACCACCACCGCAGAAAGGATCCACAATCCTGTTTCCAATCTTTACCCTTGCCATGTTTACCATGGCCCTTGCAAGCTTTGGCTTCATTGAGAGATTTGTCTTATATGGCCTTTTATTTGGGTGCCTTTCATTGAATCCCCTCTGTGGAACAGGAAATAGATTTGTATAATAATATAAATTATCTATGTGATATACTCCTATTTCAATATCTGGATTTTTCAGATCTACCTTTCCCCTGAAATTCCTGCCTATCTTTCTTTCAATTTCATTTCTGTTTGCCTTTTCATTTGTATAATCAAAATATCTTATGGCAAATGTTTTATCTTCTGCAATCTCGGCAGAAACTCCCTTTATGTTTTCGACAATAAAAAGAATCAACCCCGCTCGCTTTAAAAATGCTGATCTCTGTATTATTGGCCCGATTTCATCTGTTTCTATAACTGTTATAGGATTTTCTTTTTCCAGTGAATACTTTATCTTTTCACCTTCAAATATTCCCTTTATTTCCGAAATTGGGAGGGTAGGATGTTCCTTAGAGAGTTCAAGTATTATCTTCATTCCCATGTATATGCACACACGATCATATTTTCCTGGATCCTAATAAAATACCTGCATTTCTTGCATTCAATCGTCGGAACCATATCCTTGTATAATGGGCAGAATACTTCCCCTTCCTTTATTTCTCTGTATTTTGGAGCCAAAGTCTCAAAATGTTTCTTATCATCCATCATATCTGGTATACTAATTTTGGTATAAATTATTTATTGAATTTCCCTGAAGGCATTTTCTATTACCTGCAGTGTTATGAGCATTGTGGTTACAGCACCAACCCCTCCAGGTACAGGAGATATCGAGGCCTTCTTTGATATGCTTTCAAAATCTGCATCACCAACAATTTTGTTGTCTATCGAATTTATGCCTACATCAATTACAGTTGAATTTTCCCTGACCATGTTATCAATTAAGAATTTTGGCTTTCCCACGGCCACAACTATGATATCCGATTTCAGAGTTTTTTCATTTAGATCTTTTGTTTTACTGTGGCATACGGTAACGGTTGAATCCCTGTTTAAAAAAAGCATTGCAAGCGGTTTACCCACAACCTGAGTTCTGTTAATTATACAAACATCAGTACCTTTCAATTCAATTTTATAGTATTCCAACATTTTTATCACGGCCATCGGTGTTGATGGAACATGGGACTCATCCCCGCTTAAAAGAAGACCAAGATTAAATGGGTTCTGTCCATCCGTATCCTTCACCGGGTCTATTTTTCTTATCACCCTTTCCCTGTCGATATGTTTTGGCAGTGGCATTTCTACCATAATTGAATGCACATTTTTATCAACGTTCAGTTCGTCAATCTTTGATATTAGATCTTCAGTAGATATACTTGAATCCATCTGAATAATTTCAGCGTCTATTCCAAATTTCCTCATGTTTTTTATCTTTGATCTTGCATAAATTTCTGATGCAGGATCATTCCCCACCATTAATGTTTTAAATACTGGTTTTATACTGTATTTTTTATTGAATTCTTCCATTCTCATTTTTACTGTTTCTTCTACATTTTTTGCTACAACCTTACCATCAAGTATCATATGGGAGATAATGCATTCTATATTAAAAATAGTTTATATCCATAAATGCAATTCAAAAACATGCTATCTGACAGGGAAATCCTTGAAAATTTGAAAAACGGCAATCTGAAGATTGAAAACTTCTGTGATGAATGCATGACACCTAATGGATATGATGTGAGAATAGATGAATGTTTGGTAGATGATATAAAAACTTTCAATATAGCAAAAAACAAATTTTTCATAATATCTACCATAGAGGTCCTTGAATTCCCCAAAAATATGGCAGGGCAGATATGGCTGAGAACAACTTATGCAAGAAAGGGCATCATGATCTCCGGAGGACTTATTGATGCTGGTTTCAGGGGGAATTTAAACATATTTCTTTACAATGCCGGTGATGAAATATTAATGAGAAAGAACGAAAGAATTGCACAGGTTGTTTTTTTCAAACTGGAAAAAGAAGCAGAAAAGGATTATTCAAAAAGATCTGGACATTATCAGAATCAAACGGGAATAATAAAATGAAAGAGATAAATTTAATAAAGAAGTTTTTTTAACTTAATAAAAACAGAGATTTAACAGAGGGGTGAACATATGTTTGAAATAACTCTGAAAATGATTAGCTCGGTTCCGCAGGAAAATGACATTGATGACGAGATACTTGATGTATTGTCATCCATAGGATATATTCCGGAAATTAAAAATTCTGATGAAAAAGATGATGTAAAAAAAGGTGTACCATTCAAATTATTCAGGGAATGCTTCATGAATTATCCTGAAAGATACTGGACACCGGATGAACTGATTGCATATTTGCAAACCACAAGACCGACACTCTACAGGCATTTGAATAAATTAAAATCACTTGATCTCCTGGAAGAGAAGAGCGATGGAAGGACAAAATACTACAGATTAAGGAATGGAAGCTTTCTCTCCGCATGGAATTTTGTGGAAGCAAATGTAAAAATTGCTCTTTCAAACTATAGAAAAAGAATTGAATATATTGAAAGCAGGAAAGGAGGTATTTAAATGAATCAGTTGACGAAGGGATCAAAAATAAAGTTATATTTTATGAATGAAGCAATAGCTGAAATTGATGGCATCTTTGAAGGTTTCATTAATCTGGGAGAAGACTCAGCAATACTCATAAAAACTGCCGAAAATGAAAAGTATAAGGTAATTCCAACAGCATCTGTAGCATATATTGATATCACGGAACTTTTTGAAGAAAAGAAGGAGGATGAATCCAATAAAAATGTCACATACTTCGCGTAAAACTGATTTTTCAAGACTTCCGAACATTCTGGAATCGGAATCAATAATAGACATCGCATTCAAAAGAACAAAGAAGATTAACCTTGCCAGACATCCTGATAAAATTGCGATGTACAGGAATTGGGATATAAATAAACTTAAGGAAATGGAAAGAACAGTAAATGAAATATGCGGAGATTATGTAAAAAAATATCCTGTAATAGAAAAACTTGACCCCTTCTACCAGGATCTTATCAGGATTATTGTTGATGTTAACAAATACAAAATTGCGCTATCATCCTTAAACTGGTGCAAGAATCAGATTATGGCATTGACAACAAAAACTGTAAGGAAGCTTGAATCCACCAGGGATCTGGATGATTTCAAAAGCATAATGAATTCATATTTCGGAAGATTTTCATCATATGTTAATGGTGTGGATGAGCATCTTAAATATCTTGAATTGACAAGAAAAAAATTGAAAGATATTCCCAACATTGATGCGGAAATGTTTACTGTTGTTATTGTGGGATATCCAAATGTTGGTAAATCAGAACTAATTAAAAAAATTTCAAGCGCAAAGCCAGAGGTTGCACCATATCCTTTCACAACCAAGGAAATTTTGATAGGTCATGCAAATATAGGAAAGGTAAAGATACAGATTGTTGATACACCCGGAATCCTTGACAGGCCACTGGAAGAAATGAATAACATGGAAAAGCAGGCCATTCTCTCCATGAAGCATCTGGCCGATATAATAATATTTGTAATCGATCCAAGTGAAACGTGCGGATATTCTCTGGAAAGGCAGGAAAAACTGCTGGAAAATATAAGAAAGGAATTTGATGTAAGAATTATTGAGGTAGAAAATAAATCGGATCTGTTAATAAGGAATAATGGAAGGATCAAGATTTCTGCCCTTAGAGGGGATAACATAAATTTGCTGATGGAAGAAATCAAAGGGGTGGTGAAAGGTGAATGATTTAATGGATCAGATTAAAAGGGTCGCTGCCATAAATGCCATCGAACATGATGGAAAGGCTGACAGAAAATCTGTTCTTGGAAAATTGTTATCCTTGAATCCCGATCTAAAAAAAGATATCAAAAATATAATTTCAATGGTTGATTCAGCAGTTGATGAAATCAATTCCATGAATCTTGATGAAATTAAAGAAATAGCAAAAATAGAAAATGAAAAACATCATAAGAAAGAGGAGGTTAAAAGTTTACCTCCTTTACCTGATGTAAAGGGAGAAGTTATAATGAGAATGGCCCCATCGCCATCTGGACCGCTTCACATTGGTCATTCAAGGATGGCAATACTTAACGATGAATATGTCAGGATGTATGGTGGAATTAACATTCTCAGGATTGAGGATACCAATCCTGCAAATGTAGAACCTGAAGCATATGACATGATAAAGGAAGATCTGGAATGGCTTGGTGTTAGGGTAGATAAAATCGTTATACAGACAGATAGGTTTGATGCATATTACATGTATGCAAAATCCCTGATTGAAATGGGAAAGGCGTACATTACTCTTTGCAATGAAAAGGAATGGAGGGCTTTAAAATCAAAGCAGAAGCCATGTCCTGACAGAGATATTGAACCGGGCATACATCTGGAAAGATGGGAAAAAATGCTTGGAGGGGAATACAATGAAAGAGAGGCGGTTTACGTGGTCAAAACAGATCTTTCACATCCAAATCCTGCGATTAGGGACTGGGCAGCTTTCAGAATTATTAAGAAGCCAAAGCATCCAAGAACAGGTGATAAATACATTGTGTATCCTCTCATGAATTTTTCAGTTGCGATAGATGATCACGATTATAATCTAACACATGTGATAAGGGGAAAGGATCATCTCAATAATACATATCGCCAGCTGTATATTTATGATTATATGAAATGGAACAAACCAGTTTTCATACATTACGGAAAGGTAAGGATAGAGAATTTCATTCTAAAAACTTCGATTATCAAGAAAGGAATTCGGAATGGGGAATATTCCGGATGGGATGATGTCAGATTGGGGACGTTAAAATCTCTGAAAAGGAGAGGCCTAATGCCGGAATCGATCAGGAAATACTGGGTAGATGTTGGATTGAAGGATGTTGATATCGTATTTTCATGGGAGTTATTATATTCTTACAATAGAAAAATTATAGATCCTGTAACAAAAAGGTATTTCTTTGTTTCAGAGCCTATGGAATTTGAAGTCAAAACAGAAAAAGAACTTGTTGCAAATATACCGCTACATCCATCAAATAAGAGTTTTGGATACAGAACATACAGGATAACCAATGGAAACAAGATCATGATAACCAGAAAAGATTATGAAAATGTGAAGGATGGGAAATTCAGACTTAAAGACCTAGGGAATTTCAGAATTGAAAATGATAAAATTATATTCATTGATAATGACACTTCCAATCTTAAAAATTTTAAAATAATTCACTGGGTTCCTGAGAATTCATTAAAATGCATGGTGTTTATGCCTGATGGAAAGATTGAAGATGGGTTTGCTGAACCACTCTCAATAAATGATGTAAACAATGTTGTTCAATTTGAAAGGTTTGGATTTGTAAAAATTGTAAAAAATGATTCCATGATAGGATATTATACTCATCCTTGAGATATTCTTCAGCTTAAGCACCAGTACTTAATGATTCAGGAATTGCCCTCTCTTTGTATGTCAGCTACTCTTCGCTAAAGCTTTGGAGCTAGTTGCATGTCTCCCCCTGATTCATGGATGGAGTCCATCGAAACGCCACGATCGGCTGGCTGACAGCAGTCTGAAGTAGTCCTGAACATTACTTAATATTATAGAAAACATATTAACAAATCTTC
>JAGDXR010000046.1 GCA_023261745.1 Thermoplasmata archaeon
ATGTTTTTGATTTACATATATTAATTTACATATACCAAAATCTTACCTGCATCCTCAGCCCTGTATTTTATAAATCTTTCCAGTTCTGCTGGTAACCATGAACCAAGTATTTTCCTGAATTTTCTGCCCTGACCGTGCTGTCTCATATTTGCGTATTTCAATGCCTCAAGTGCAATCACATAATAGGGAGTGAAATTATTTTCTTTGATATCAGATGATTAACATCACGCACAAACCTGTATCTCATCTCTAATGGTCGAGTTTTACTGCTTCCCCCAAACTCCTAACTTTCTTATAAAAGGCTAACTTCCTCCACATCCACTTCCCCTACGCCATTCACTTCTCTGATCATGTTTTCTATTTTTTCGGATGCGTTTTCGGCATCCGGGACAACGATCAGCATTTTAATTGCTTGGAGGCCAAATGCTATGGGTATTATCTGCACACCCTTTACCCTGCATTCATCTTTGATTCTATTCTCAATATCTTTGGATAATTTATTTACATCAAGAGAAATATCAACGGGAAGAATTTTGAAAATTACTCCAACATCTGCCATAAAAACACCTCAAGGTCCTTCATAACCGCATTTCGGGCATGTATATTTTATGCCCATTTCCCTGCAATGCCTGCACCTGCCTATTACCTCTTCACCACAATTGGGACATTTGAAGGTAACAGAACCTTCCTCTACAAGTCCCGCACCACATGAAATGCAAAATTCAACTTGTGACATCAGATCACCTTTATCCTTTTATTTTGTGTTATTATATATACTTTTTCTTTAAAGGAGAATCTCATTTTCTATGTCCCCTTATTTTTCAATAGTGATGCATATGCTCCAATAAAGCTTATTGTTGCAGAAAAAAGCATTATAGTTTTGAATCCCGCCATGAATTCATTCACATACAATACTGAAACTTTCTGTACAGCTCCGGTAAATATTCCCAAAAGAACATTTTTAGGTATAGCACTTGATAATATGGCACTGGCGACTGTAATGCTGAGTATCTGTCCTGTAAATCTCATTGTTCCAAGAGTACCGGAAGCAACTCCGTATTTGTTTCTTTCCACTGACCCCATGACAGCATTTGTATTGGGGGCAGTGAAAAATCCAAATCCAATTCCTATAAAACTGATGGGAATTACTATGTCCATAATTGATGTGATTCTTATAAGGGCTAGTATAAGAAATGACAAACCTATAATCATCATTCCTGTAGAGGCCATGATTCTTGAACCGTATTTATCCGCGAGCCTTCCGCTTATGGGTGAAAATATTACCATAAACACAGGCTGAAATACAAGGGCAAATCCCGTTTCCATAGGTGGCAGTTTTAAAAATACCTGAAGGTATATTGTGAATACAAAAACTATTGAATATGTACTGATGTAATTTAAAAATGCGGATATATTTGAGGCAGTAAACGTCCGGTTTTTGCTGAAAAGTGAAATATCTAAAAGTGGGTTTTCTGCCTTCCTTTCATAATAGATGAAAAGTATCAATAATAACAAACCGGATATCAACAAATACAGAGTGTCATAGAAATTGTAAATTTCTGAAAATGTCAGATAAAAAACAATCGATAGGAGCGATGCTGTAAATACAACCGCACCCAATACATCAAGTTTTTCTTTTTTATTCATGTATTCAATATTTTTCATGGTAAAGAATGATATGATCAGAGAAGTTAAAGAAACTGGAACCGTAATATAAAAAATGGACTGCCAGTTAAAAAATTCTATGAGAATACCTCCCAAAAAAGGGGAAAATGTTAGCCCCAGATAAACGGACATTGCATTTATTCCAAGAGCACTTCCTCTCTTTTCAGCCGGAAAAACATGGCTTATTATCGCTGTTGAATTTGTTCCGAGAAGAGCTCCTCCCACACCCGCAATAAAATTGAAAATTATTAAAAAATAAATACTGGGTGAAAATGGAGCAAGAATCATTGCAGCAGTGTATACTACAAGACCTAATCTAAACATCTTTACCCTTCCGTATATGTCAGAAAGTCTTCCAAAAAGTATCATTAAAGTGGGCAATGGTATAAGATATGCAAGGGGTATCCATACAACCTTGAAAAAATCCGCACGAAAATATTCACCGATCCTGGGTAACGCAAATGTTATAATGCTTGATGAAAACGGAGTAAGAAATGATGATAGTGATGTTGTGAGCAGTATTAATATCCTTTTTTCCTTTTCCTGCATAGATTTCATTTATCTAATCATTTTATTTTAAATTTAACTATATGTCGTAAGTTTGTGTAAAGGCCTTAAGGATACCTCATATCAAAGATCCTCCTTATCTCTGACTCTCACTTTAGAAAGCAAATTCTTTTCAGCATGTACTGTGCATGATTGGGCATCAATTTGAAATTCTGAAAATTCAGGTTAAAAAAATATAATAATAAAAATTTGATTTTAATCAGGATGAAAATTAAGGGTGTGATTGATCATTCCATTTTTTTCATTATGACCTTGAAGGCCATACGGGTTTTCATGTTTGGTCTGTTAAGCATAATTCTTCCAAATTTTTTACTCTATTCAGGCTTTAGTTCCCTTGATGCTGGTTTAATAATAACTGCCTCAATAATATCTTCATCAATGATGAATATTTTAACTGGCCTGTTTGCAAGGGGGAAAAATGCATATAATCTTATGATGATCTTTTCCATTTTCATTGTTATCTCAGGAATGAGCCTGTTTTCATTTAACAGATATCTTGTTATTTTCGGATCAATAATTGGAATGATCAGCGCAACAGGAACTGAGACAGGTCCTTTTGGGAGTCTGGAACAGGCCCTGATACCGAAATTTGTTAAAGGTGAATATACAACGTTTTATTACAGCATTTACAACATAATAGGATATTTATTTTCTGTGCTTGGGAATTATTCGGTATATTTTACGGGGAATCTATCAGCGTTTAGATTTTATTTTATTATATATTCACTGAGTGGTCTTTTCTTTATAATTATATATACGATGATAAAAAACAACCTTTATTATGATGCAGATGGAAAATTGAATAGGACTGTAAATGAAGAAACAAAGAGAATCGCACTGTATACAGGTATTTTATTCAGCATCGATTCTTTTGCAGGAGGATTCATTATCCAGAGTATACTCGCCCTATGGCTGAAACATTTCTTTGATGTTGACATGAATTTACAGGGAATTATCCTTGGCACAGGTGGCCTTATAACTGTAATATCCCTTTATATTACACCTGGAATAGCAAAGAGATTTGGCCTGCTAAACACCATGGTATTTTCACACATACTGAGCAACATTTTCCTCATTTCAATCACATTTTTAAATTCCCTTTATTCCGTTATACTGCTATTATATTTGAGGCAGGCATTTTCACAAATGGATGTTCCCACGAGGCAGAGCTTCTTCATGAAAATAATAGATAAGAACGACAGAACCTATTTTTCATCATTTACCAACATGCCCAGGGGTTTTGCACAGGCAGGATCTCCATGGATTGCAGGGCTACTGATTTCCATGAATTTACTGGCTGCACCATTTATAATTTCAGGTTCATTGAAGATTGTCTATGATCTTACAATATTTTCAATATTCAAAAATTACAGAAACATAAAATAATATATATTGAAATAACATTTAATGAATTTGATGGAAAGAATTCTTGTATGCGTGGCATGGCCATATGCGGATGGCCCGGTTCATCTGGGTCATATTATGGGTGCATATTTACCGGCCGATATTTTCAGGAGATTCAATAAAATGATGGGAAATGAAGTTTTGATGGTTTCTGGCAGCGATGAACACGGAACTCCAATAACAATTCAGGCCGAAAAAGAGAATGTTCATCCGTCTGTGATTTCTGAAAAATATCATAGAATCAATGAAGAAATATTCAGGAGGATGTTCATAGATTTTGATATCTATTCAAGAACATCATCAGAAAAACATAAGAAGGTCGTAAGAGATTTTCTGATTCAGCTGAACGAAAATGGGTATATATATGAGGGTACAATGATTTCCCCTTACTGCCCTAGATGTAAGAGGTTTTTGCCTGACAGATATGTTGAAGGGACATGTCCCCATTGCGGATACCCAAAGGCTAGGGGTGACCAGTGTGACAACTGTGGCAGGACGCTTGACCCTCAGGAACTTATAAATCCACACTGCAGGATATGCGGCACCACACCAGAATTCAGAGAAACAAGACATCTATTTTTCAGACTCAGTAAACTCGAAAATGGACTTAGGGAATGGGTAAGATCCAATACTCACTGGAGGATCAATGTAAAAAATTACACTGAAAGGTTCATCGAAGGAGGGCTGAAGGACAGACCAATAACCAGGGACATAGAGTGGGGGATTGATGTTCCATTTCCGGGATATGAAAACAAGAGAATCTATGTATGGTTTGAGGCGGTCATAGGATATTTATCTGCAACGATTGCATATTCTGAAATGATAAACAATGAAAAACTCTGGGAAACTTATTGGAAGGATGAAAATAGCAAACATTATTATTTCATAGGAAAGGACAATATACCATTCCATACAATCATATGGCCCGGAATGCTCATGGCGCATGGAGACCTCAATTTGCCATATGATGTTCCTGCAAACGAATATCTAATTTTAAAAGGGATGAAATTTTCAAAAAGCGCTGCCCATGGAATTTTCATGCCGGAAATGCTTGAAAAATATGATCCGGACATGATAAGGTTCTATTCTTCCATGAACATGCCGGAAAATCACGACACTGAATTTTCATGGAACGATTTTTACTCAATAATAAATACTGAACTGATTGACAAATATGGAAATTTCATAAACAGGGTATTGAAGTTTGTACATAACAGGTATGGCAGTGTCCCTCCAGCCCTGGAATTTGATGATGAGGATTACAATGCAATAAAGAATATAACCAGAACAGGGGAAGAAATGGCCATGTATCTCTCAAAGGTGGAAATAAAAAATGCAATAAAATCATTTATGAATCTTGTTTCTTACGGCAATATGTACTTTGACAGGGCTGCCCCATGGGACCTGTGCAGAAAGGATGAGAAAAAATGCCAGACAAAACTGCACATATCTCTCATGCTTGTAAAGGCACTGTCAATATATGGATATCCATTCATCCCCGAAACATCCAGAAGGGTATGGAGAATGCTTGGATACATTGATCCAATAGAAAAATATGGATGGAAAGAGGCGATAAACCCCATGGAGCCATACAGTATTGGGGAACCTTCAATTCTCTTCAAAAAACTGGAAATAAAGGAAGAATATGAATGGAACAGGCTCGACATAAGGGTTGGTAGGATTATTGAGGTTAATGATCACCCGAATGCTGAAAGGCTCTATTTACTAAGGATCAAAATAGGGAATGAATTCAGAAATATTGTTGCAGGATTAAAGGCCCACTACAGGCCTGAAGAACTTCTAAACAGGAATATTTTAATTCTATACAACCTGGAAGAAGCAAAGATCAGGGATTATGTGAGCCAGGGAATGCTTCTGGCTGCAGATGATGGAAAGAACGTTTCTATACTGGTTCCTGAAGAAGCAGAAGACGGTGAAAGGATTCTGTTCAATAACAGTGAAACGAATCCTGAAAGAAAGATAAGCATTAAGGAATTCCAGAAAATAAGGATTGAAATCGGCAAGATCATGGGAATTGAGGAAGATAATGTTATAGTACAGGGAAAGATGTTATACAAAATAAAGAATGAAATGGTTAAAGGCAAAACTGAAGGAAATATCGTTCTTGCATTTTCAAACAACAAACCTTTTGTTATGCATACGAAGAATGGTTTAGTAAGACCGATAAGGGATGTTGAGCCGGGTGCCAAAATAAGATGAAAGCGGATATACACATACATTCCATTTATTCGAATGATGGAAAACTTACCGTGGAAGAAATAATAAAAATAATGGAAAAGAAAGGATATGATCTCATTGCCATAACCGATCATAATTCTTTCAAAGCGCACAGAAGAACGTATGATACAAAATTAAAGATAATAAAGGGCATAGAAGTTTCTTCGTGCTGTGGACACATCCTTGCCCTGAACGTTTCAGGAGAAATAAAAAAGGGTTTGAGCATTGATGAAACCATAGAAATGATACACGACCTTGGAGGAATTGCAATAGCTGCGCATCCATACCGATTTTGGTCAGGTCTCGGCCCTGAAAATACAAGGAAACACAGTTTTGATGCAATAGAAATACTTAATGGGAGATCGTTTGAAAAAGATAACATTAAATCGAAAATCCTTGCCGAAGAACTGAACAAACCTGTGTCGGCAGGAAGCGACGCACATCTTGAACATGAATTTGGCCGTGTATGGATCGACTTTGAATCGGATATAGTAGATGATATAATAAAAAGGAAAGTCAGGATTTATGGATCTTCAAGGGATGCTTCATCGACCTTAAAATACGTTTACAGATCGGTTTCACTGTGGATTAAAAGAGGCTTTAAAAGGATCTGAATTTATTCAGTATGAAAACAATAAATTTTTATTGAAGTAAAGTGATCATACAATAAGATATTTATGGAATGGGCGGAAAAATACAGACCTAAGTCGCTGAAGGATGTTGTGATCAGGGAAGATATGTTAAGAAAAATCATAGACTGGGCAGAGGCCTGGAAAAAAGGGAGAGTTCCGGAAAAAAAGGCACTTGTTTTTGAGGGAAGACCAGGGATAGGGAAAACAACTACCGCAATAGCCCTTGCTCACGACATGGGATGGGATTATATAGAATTGAATGCATCAGACATCAGGGACGAACATCACATAAAGGATATAGCCCTTAGGGGATCACTGCAGCAGACCTTGGGCGTGGAGGGCAATTACATGAAGACAAATGAGGGAAGGATGAAACTGATAATAATAGATGAGGCAGACAATCTCTACGAGGTAAGGGGTCCATTTGGGGATTTTGGAGGTAAGAGAGCGATTCTAGAAACTTTAAAATTGGCCAGGCAACCGATAATTCTTATAGTAAATGATCCCTATGAACTTTTTAAGGGCGAGAACGGAATACAGCTAAAATATCATGTTGAGGAGATAGAATTCCGTGCACTGAATTACAGACAGATTGCAAACATTTTGTATAAAATATGCCAGATGGAAGGTATAAAGGTGGATAAATCTATACTGGAAAAAATAGCGCAGAAGAGCGGTGGGGATGTAAGGGCAGCGATCAATGACCTTGAGCAGATAGCGGAGGGGAAAAAATACCTGAGTGAAAACGACCTCAATTCCATAGGTTACAGGGACGATTTCCAGAACATATATGGAACAACGCTTACTTTGCTTCTGACAAATTCAATGAAAAGTGCAAGGGAGACCCTGATGGAACTCGATGAAGATCCTGATTTCATCATGCAGTGGATAGATGAAAACCTTCCCAGATATTATCTTGATCCCTATGATCTTGACAGGGGATACTACTTTCTGGAAAGGGCAAACATATTCAATGGAAGAATTTACTCCAGACAGTATTACGGATATCTTGTTTACATAATGGACTTTATTTCGGCCATAAGCATAGCCAAGAAAAATAAATACGGCATACACGAGAAATTGAAATCGCCTGATTTTCTGAAGATCATGTCAAGAACAAAAAGCATCAGGCAGACCAGGGACAGGATATCTCTCAAACTTGGAAAGGTCATGCATACATCAATAGAAGAGATAAATCCGGACATTTTTGAAATGTACAGAACCATATTCAGGAATGACAGAAAATTTAAGGAATTCCAGATAGAGGTAATGAAGATGGATGATTCTGAAATATCATTTCTTACTGGAAATGAAGAGGAATATTCAAAAAATGAAGAAAAAAATAAACAGAATTTTCAGAGAAAAAGGAAAAAATGATAAAATGATAATTATTATCGGGATGCAATGCATGATGAATACCAGTTCCTGAAAGAAATGATAGAAAAAGATCCTTTCATAAATTATGTTCAGATCAAGGTTGAGGATATACAGAAGGGCTATGCAAAATTGTCCATGCCATTCAGAAAAGAAATCACGAGGCTGGGAGATATTGCGAATGGTGGAGCAATAGCAACCCTCGCCGATACTGCCGGTGGAACTTCTGTGCTGAGCTATCTGGAATGGAAGAACCAGGTTACACTGAATCTTGAAATCGATTATCTTGAACCCGTTTCCAATGGACCGGTGACCGCCGAGGCAAGGGTTATAAGAAAAGGAAAAAATGTGGTTTTTTCGGGCATAGAAATCAGGGATGGAAATGGAAAACTCTGTGCAGTTGCAAGGGGTGTCTGGTTCATAAAGGATTAGAATCGCAAAGATTAATTAAAACAAAAAATTTATGATACTGGGGTAAAAAATGGCATCTAAGGGTGGTCTATTTGGAACAAATGGAATAAGGGGCGAGATAAACAGAAAGTTAACGCCGGAGTTTATTATGAACGCTTCTCTGGCAATAGGAAGTTTCATTGGTGAAAACAGAACTGTCATTGTGGGAAGGGATACAAGAACATCAGGAAACATGGTCATGGATATTTTAAAGGGTTCACTGATATCAACTGGAAACCATGTATATGATGCGGGAATAGTCCCAACGCCTGCATTGCAGTTAACGGTAAAGGATCATGCAGATTTTGGTGTAATGGTCACGGCGAGTCATAACCCTGCAATATATAACGGAATCAAATGCATAGATTCTGATGGTACCGAACTGAATGATGAAGGGGAAAATGAAATTGAAAGGATTTTTAATGCAAGGGAATTTAAATTAAAGGAATGGAATAATCTTGGGAGACATGATATAATCACGGGAGTAAACCATAATTATGTTTATAATGTAATGAATAAAATAAATAAAGAAAAAATAGATAAAAATTTAAAGATACTGATTGACTGCGCCAACGGCGCAGGTTCGCTCACAACACCTGTTTTCCTCGATGCCCTGGGAATGAAATATACAACACTGAACTGTAATGCCGATGGAAACTTTCCATCACATGATCCTGAACCAAAGGAAGAGAATCTGAAAGAGCTGATGAGAATTACAAAAGATGCTTATGATTTTGGTGCAGCTCACGATGGAGATGCCGACAGGATAGTCTTTGTGGACAACGATGGTAATTTCATTTCTGGTGATAGAATCCTGGGCCTATTTGTTAAATACATAACAGAAAAGAGGAAAGGAATCATTGTGGTTCCGGTAACTGTTTCAAGGATGGTGGAAGAAATCACACAGAAAAATGATTCCAAACTACTCTACACCAGGGTTGGTGCGCCGATAGTTGCAAGGACAATGATGAAAACCGGTGCCATTTTTGGTGGAGAGGATAATGGTGGCTTTATATTTCCAGAAATGCAGCATGCAAGGGATGGCCTGATGGGACTTGCAAAGATGATTGAAATAATATCGGAAAGAAAAATGAAATTTTCAGAATTACTTAATGAACTGCCTGAATATTATCAGAAGAAGGGTTCACTGGAAATCCCGCCTGGAAAATTTAATGAAATAATGAAAATCATTGAAAACAATGCCGGTGGAAATGTGGTAAAAATCGACGGCATAAAGGTCTTTGAGGGGGATTCATGGGTATTGATAAGGCCTAGCGGCACAGAACCCCTTGTAAGGATTTATGCAGAATCCAAAAACAGGAATGATCTTGAAAATATTTTCGGCAGATATATGAATATCATAAAAAACATAATCAGAGAATTTCAGTAATTTCATTCATATCAATTTCAGAATCGATGTTTCCATTTCTTATTATAACAGATGCAACCTTCATCCCTATGCGGCATGAATCTTCAATACTGTAATTATTGAAATACCCATAATAAAAACCGGCCCTGAACGAATCCCCGGCTCCTACCGTTTCCCTCTCAACCGTTCGGTATGCCTCCAACCTTTTTTTGACATCACTGATTATCATGCATCCACGTTCACCGAGTGTAACAATGATATTTTTTGAGGCCCTTTTCATTTCATTTTCGGATAAAAATTTCAGCGCAGCAGAATATTCCCTTTCATTGAAAAATGAAAAATCCGTTTCGCTTATCATGTTTATGAATTTAGTTTTATCATATCTGTAAAGTATTTCCTGTCCGGGGTCAAATGATATCAATTTCTTTTTTCCAATTTCATGTTTAATTTTTATGTAATAATCTGGATTACCGGTTGAAAAATGAACAAGTTTTCCTACGGGCATGATTATTTCATCTGGATTTTTCATGGGGCCCTGATCAATTATCGCCATCTGGTCCCTTCCATCACTTATGATGAAGCATGATGGCGAATACCCATAATCATTCTTTATTCTTACCTTATCTGTTTTTGAAAACTTGGACAGATCATCAATGAATTCCCTTGGAAATTCACCACCAACAAAGGATATCAGTTCGTTATCAATCTTTAATTTACCTAGAATCTTTGAAATGTTCCTGCCTGTTCCACCGGCACGTATCCTTACATCACTAGCCGGAATGGATCCCGGATTTTTTGGCATGTTATCAACCCTTATCAGGACATCTATGTTGAAATGGCCATATACCGAAATATCCATCAGACCCACCTCGTTATAATCCTTTCCCTGTCAAAAAGTCTGACTGCAATCCTGAAGATGATCACATCCGCAAGGATCACGGAAAAAGTCAATATAAGAAGTAAAATGGGTTCATAACTGTAATAAAAAAGTGAAAGTATGAATACTATTATTATCGGCAGTATTATCATGCCAGAAATTTGCTGTGCAGATCTTGGATCCGTAACCCTTGATGAAAATAACAGTGTGAAGAGTATTTCAAGGGCCGTTGATGAAGGGATAAAGATGAAAACGATTATGATCCACTGAGTGTCGGGAAAAATTATTTTTCCAAGGCTGGAGGAAAGATAATCCGCTATGATTGTGTATATGAATATAGATATGTATGATGCTATGAGCGTTGGTATTAAAGGTGCCAGCAGTTTTCCGAAAAATAGGTCCCTGTCATCCAGGGGGGTTGCAAGGAGAGGTTCTATTGTCCTCTGCTGCTTTTCACCGACTATGCTATATGATGCGATTGTTGTAGAAAGGCCCAGGGGGACAACAGACAGCAGAATGAGGTAATTCAATGCAAGATAATAAAAAATCTGTATGTTGTGAATATCCCCTGTACCAGCGGGAAATGTTGATAATGGAATCGAGCTCATATGGCCTATCTGATAAAAGGATATTACAAGAACGGAAGAAAGTATGAATAAAAATAGAATTGGAAAGAATATTATGGAAAATTTTACTATGTTTAATGAAAGCAGCTCGTCCATATCCTTGCTGAATATTATTTTAATGTTTTTTGTATTCATTTGATATCAGCTCCATGTAGATTTCCTCAAGATTATGTTCTTCCGGGTATACATAACTTACATTAATGTCAGAATCCAGAAGATCCTTCAGTATCTTTGAAATGCCTGAAACATTTCTTATCTTTATCCTTGAATCCAATATTTCAAAATCGTAGTTCTTCAAAATCTCCCTTATTTTTTCTCTTTCGCCTTCAAATTCAATTATGACAGTTTTTCCAAATAACATATTCTTCAGATTTTCAATCGGCCCCTGAACGACAATGGTTCTGTTTATGAATGCTACCCAGTCACTTATCTGTTCCGCTTCATTCAGGTTATGGGTGCTTAAAAAAACACTTTTACCTTTTTTTCTCAGATCTGAAATCAGATTTCTAACGAAAAGAGACGTCTCCGGGTCCAGCGATGCCGTGGGTTCGTCAAGGTAAACAATGTCGGGATCATGCAAAAGAGCCCTTATAAGTGCAAGCTTCTGCTTCATTCCTTTCGAATATGTTCCAACGGGTGTATTTTTATATTCATATAACCCAAATTCTTTAAGCATTTCTGTGATCCTTTCATTCAAAACGTTATCATCCATACCCTGGAGACTGCCAAAGAACCTTAGATTTTTTACAGCATCAAATCTCTCATAAAATCCAGGATTTTCGGTAAGTAACCCTGATCTTTTTCTGAGCCTTACATCATATGGATTCATTTTTTCATTTTCAAGAATAATTTCTCCACATTCAAACTTCAGAAGTCCGTTCAGTATTCTTATGGTGGTTGTTTTTCCGGCCCCGTTTGGGCCAAGATATGAAAAAACCTTCCCCCTTTCAAGTTTAAATGACACGTTTTCAAGAACATTTCTGTTGTTGAAACTTTTGCATATACCGTTTACATTTAACATCCGCAATCACTTTTTCAGATTTCTCATGAATCCTTCGGCAATGATGTTCATTATCTGGTTTCTGAAATCCGGACTGAATAAACGGAGATCATCATAATATTTTTCAAATATGGTCTGTACAGCAGTCAACCTTTCATTTTCCATGGCAATAGTGTACCAGTCATCAAGAATGTTCAGGGATAGTTCCAGAATCCTTTTAACATCATCACCCTTTACACATCCAAAATGTGAAAAACCAATGATTTTTGGTTCATAGGACATAATCCTCAGAAGAGAATTCCTGTATTCATCATACCTGAAGCTGGGGGGGAATGAATTTGGAAGTGGAATTCCAGTTTCTGGAGAAAATAATCCGGCACCGTCTCCAAGAAACAAAAACCCGTTCTTCTGGTCATAGTACATCAGATGGTCAGAAGTGTGTCCGGGGGTATTTATAACCTCTATAACATGACCCCTTCCAAGGTCTATTTTATTCGGTTCTGTAATGGAATGCAAGAATTCACTGCTTACACTTTCAATAATTTCACCCATATTTCCATACATTTCCACGGTCGCACGATTGATCCTGTCAGGATCAAGTATATTCGCTATTGTTATGGGATGGGCATGAATAATACCATTCTTTAACCTTTTAACCAGATATGCGGCGCCGGCTGAATGATCCGCATGCCTGTGAGAAACAAAAAAGTTTATGAACTGTTCACCGGAGATTTTTAATTCATTTAGCCTTTTTATAATCCCTTCACCTGAAGTTCTTCCTCCTGGATCAAATATGCCGGTTTCCCTTCCATATACTATATAGGATGAGGTTGTTTTTGGAGACATCCAGCCCATAACATCAACCATCATCAGTTCATCGTCTATCATTCTTTCATCTGAAATTATTACCATAATTGATCCTCCTTCAATTGTCAGCTACTCCTCGCTGAAGCTTCGGAGCTTGTTGCTGGCCTCCTGCTCCACCCGTGAGTGAAGGTTCATCGAACCGCAACGATTGACTGGCTGACAGCAGCCTGAAGTACTCAGATGTATCGAGTACCCCAATGTTTCTTGAGGCTTTCAGGTCTGCATTAAATTCAAAGCCACAATTTCCGCATCTGAATAATGAAACGTGCCTGTTATTTTTCTCTGTGTATTCACCCCTGTATCTCTCAATCAAGGGTGAATGTGCCACTGGATACACCAGCCTGCCATGTATTGTGGTGAGTGATATTTTATGTGAGCAAGGATAGAATTTAATACCATTTACATATCTTATTGTTATAGCTTTTTTATTTATTTTCTTCT
>JAGDXR010000032.1 GCA_023261745.1 Thermoplasmata archaeon
GGGAAGTCCGTGTATCTCCTCCCTGAAGGTCGGAGTTTTACTGCTTCCCCCAAACACCTAACTTTTCTATAAAATTTTCAGGTTTTTAATCTTTAAAATAAATATACTTTATTTTATATTACAATTTTTAAACCATGATAGAAACAAATTAATATATCTTCATGAATAACATTGACGTTTGGAGAGGTGACATTTTTAATGACCGAAAAAATCGCAGACATAATGACAAAAAATCCAGCGTTGTTGAAATTGCCGGCACTTAAAAGTGATGCTTTGAAACTTATGAAAAAACATAATGTAACCGGTATCCCGGTTGTCAACGAAAAATCGGAATTTGTTGGTATTGTTACCAGAAGAGATATATTTGAAAAACCTAACGAGGATCAGATTGCGATGTTATTGAGGTCGGATGCTCCATTTCTGCATGAGGATGATGATATAAAAAAGGGTATTGAATTATTCAGGACAACACACAGAAGACATATTGTCGTTTTAAATAAGGATAAGAAGGTTATAGGAATAGTTACACCTTATGATTATCTGAAAATCCTTGTAAGGAAGAAAATAAATAAACCCGTAGAGAATTATATAAAGAGCCCATGCATACTCATTTACAGTAAAACTCCAGTGAAAATAGTCTTCAAACTGATTACTCTGACGAAACTGAACGCCTTCCCTATTGTTGATGATGACGCAACATTGGTTGGTGTCGTTACCGATAAGGATCTGATAGACAATGCAAGAATCGAGATTAAGGAAAGTGAAAGTACAATTGGCCTTGGAGAGGATGAGGATTCATGGACATGGGAAGGTATGAGGAATATCCTGAATATAGAATACAAGGAGGAAAAGATTGAATTTCCAAAGGTACCTGTTGAAAAAATCATGGCTAAAAATCCGGTTGATATAATTCTCAAAACACCTGTATATAAAGCTGCAAAGATTATGGTAGACAAAAATTTTTCCCAGCTACCGGTTAAAAATTCAAATAATGATCTTGTTGCGATGATTTACGATATTGATATGCTTGATTCTCTTATGGAGGTATAAAATTGAAATATGAAAAGGTAATAGATCTGGCAAAGAGAAGAAACATTTTCTGGCCTGCATTTGAGATTTACGGGGGATTGTCAGGATTTTATGATTACGGGCATGTGGGTGCAAAAATAAAGGAAAATATTCTGAACCAGTTCAGGTATCTGTTTGTCAACATAGAAGGGATGGCAGTTATAGATTCACCAAACATCAACATGGAAGAGGTTCTTGAAGCTTCTGGACATACAAAGGTATTTACGGATTACATTTCATACTGCAGGGTATGTGGTGAGGCCTACAGGGTGGATGAATACATAAAACAATTTGACCCTTCCTATGAATTCAATGGATATGATTCAATGGTAAAAAGGATGCATGAACTTGGGCTTAAATGCAGGAAGTGCGGTGGAGATCTAACGGAACCTGAAAAATTCAATCTGATGTTGTCCACAAAGGTCGGGCCGGGAAAAGGTAAAACAGCATATCTTAGACCTGAAACCGCCCAGGGCATTTTCATCAATTTTTTAAATTACCTGAGGTTTTACAGGGAAAAATTGCCTTTTGGTGTAATTCAGATAGGAAAGGGGTTCAGAAATGAGATAGCTCCCAGACAGACATTAATAAGGCTCAGGGAATTTAATATGGCTGAGGTTGAGGTTTTCTTTGATCCATTTGATCTGAAATGGAATGGAAATGTGGATATTTGGAATGATGAGATATTGCTGTTGCCAAACGATGGTAATCCCTTAAATATAAAATTATCTGAAGCCATGGATAAAAAGATAATAAAAATCCAGCCAATAGCATATTTTATTGGAATAGTAAACAGATTCATGTTGAACATAGGAATCGAAAAAAATAGTATAAGATTCCGACAGCATCATCCTGACGAACTCGCACACTACTCAAGGGACTGCTGGGACTGTGAAATTTCAACTGATAATGGATGGATAGAAGTTGTGGGAATTGCGGATAGAGATCAGTATGATCTTAAACAGCATAGTGAGCATTCCGGTACATCCCTAGTTTTCAAGAAAAAGCTTGATACACCTGTCAGGATCAGGAAAAAAAGATACAGGCCAAAGGAGGAAAGATTGAAAGAGTATTACAAGGATGAATGGAAAAATGTATATGAATTTTTACTGAACAGTGAGGTAATGGATATTGAGCCCAGTTACAAGGGGATTCCTGTATGTGATGGGTGTTATGATATTGAAGAATATGAAGATCTGATTTACACTGAAGACATAATACCTGCGGTTATTGAACCATCATTTGGGATAGACAGAATAATTCTGTCTGTTCTGGAACACAGCTACTATGAAAGGGAAGAAAAAAATTACAAGGTTCTAAAGCTTAATCCGCACATTGCACCATACAAGGTAGCAATTTTCCCTCTCATGCCAAAGGACAATCTTGATTCCGTTGCGCACGAAATTTACAGGAAATCCTCACTGATGGGGATAGACTGCTATTACGATGACAGTGGTTCAATAGGAAAAAGGTATGCAAGGGCCGATGAAATCGGTGTACCCTGGGCCATAACCGTGGATTACCAAACACTTAAAGACAATACCGTTACACTGAGAAACAGGGATTCAACAAATCAGATAAGGATGAATTATGATGATGCGCTCAAATTTATCATGGAAAGTGTTGAAAAATGGAAAAGGGAATGGTTGCTGAATCGATCATAAAATCCCTGACAGAAAAAATTCTTGAAGAACCTGAAAAAAACGTCGGGCTTCTCTATTCAGGCGGCCTGGATTCTTCCATCATTGGACATATACTTTCAATGCATTTCAATGTGACCGCCTATACGGTTGGAATAGATGGCTCACACGATATTAAGGCTGCGCTGGAAAATTCAAAATATATCAATTTTAAAAGAATTAAAACCATCAGGATTGATGAAAAAGATGTAATGGATGCCAGAGATTTTTTAATTTCAATTTTTCCTGGACTAGGTTTCAGGGAACTTTCAATAAAAATACCCTTTTACCTGGGATTGAAAAATGCGGATGAAAAGACGGTATATGTTGGTCAGGGTGCGGATGAGCTCTTCGGGGGATATAAAAAATATATTGAAAATCCAAAACTTATGAAAAAGGATGTTATTAAAATGATGATATACAGCATCCCGATTGAAAAAAAGATCGCTGAAATTCTCGGGAAAATGCTGAAATATCCATATGTTTCAAAAAACATACTGGAAATTTCGCATAATATTCCATTAAATTATAAAATAGATGGAAACACGAGGAAGGTTATCCTGAGGGAAGTGGCAAGATCGCTCGATCTGCCTGAATCCATTTATAACATGGAAAAGAAGGCCATGCAGTATGGCTCTGGTGTTACCAGGGTCTTAAGAAAGATTGAATGAAAATGAAAAGAAATTCTAATATGCATCGTAACAATTCTACCTGATCATGACAGTAATCATAGATGGGAATTCCCTGAAAATTGAGGATGTCATAAATGTTGCAAGGAAAGGTGAAAGGGTTTCAATTTCTGAAAAGCAGAAAAACATCATTATTGAAAATAGAAAGAAGCTTGAGGATCTCATTGCAAAACAGAATATCATTTATGGCGTAAACACGGGTTTTGGAGATCTGGTTAACGTAAAAATATCAAATGAAAAAATACTTGAACTTCAGAAAAATCTGATAAGGTCACATTCATCCGGCGTGGGTGAATATTTTGATAAGGAGATTGTGAGGGCTGCAATGCTCATAAGGGCAAATACTCTTGCAAAGGGTTTTTCAGGTATAAGATATGAAACTGTCGAAAAGATAATTGAATTCATAAACAGGGATATAATACCTGCAGTTCCAAGCCGGGGAAGTGTGGGAGCCAGTGGTGATCTGGCACCGCTTGCGCATACCGTTCTTTCCATGATGGGTGAAGGTAAAATTTTTTACAGAAACATGCTGATGGATTCCATCCATTCCATAAAGGATGAAAAGGTGGAACCACTCAATTTGTTGGAAAAGGAGGGTGTTGCCCTAATCAACGGGACATCGTTCATTTCTGCAATTTCAAGCATCGTGATACATGATTCAATAAATCTACTGAAAAATGCGGTAATAGGATTTTCACTTACCCTGGAAGCGCTGAATGGAACCGATGTGGCTTATAATGAACACATACTGAATCTCAGGCCCCATCCAGGTCAGTTGATAATAGGTAAGAATATAATGAATATGGTAAGGGGAAGTGAAATAATAGAGAATTCAAGGAAAACGAAGATTCAGGATGCGTATTCTTTGAGGTGCACGCCCCAGGTTCTCGGGCCCGTATATGAAACTATCATGTTTGCAAGGGAGATCGTTGAAAGAGAAATAAATTCAGTTACAGACAACCCGATAATAATGGATAAATCCTATTCGGGTGGGAATTTTCACGGTGAATACATAGCTTTTATTATGGATTTCATGGGCATTGCAATTTCAGAAATGGCAAACATTTCTGAAAGGAGAATTGCAAGGATGATAGATTCAAAGCTATCAGGGCTTCCACCATTCCTGACAAAGGAGCCGGGTTTGAATTCCGGATTCATGATCCCTCAGTATACTGCAGCTGCTCTTGTATCTGAAAATAAGGTACTCAGCCATCCATCCTCAGTTGATTCAATTCCCACGAGCGCAAATCAGGAAGACCATGTGAGCATGGGCATGTGGTCTTCAATCAAGGCCCTTCAAATTCTGAAAAATGCAACGTATGTGATATCCATTGAAATGTTGACGGCAGCCCAGGCCCTTGAATTCAGAAAACATGAGATGTCCCCCCAAAACAAAATCATATATGATAAAATAAGGGAATATGTAAAACCACTTGAAAATGACAGACCCCTTAATCCCGAAATAGAAAAAATATTTGATATGGTAAGGAAAGGTGAATTTGTAAGAGAGCTTGAATTGAGGAATATAATTTTAGATTTTTCTTAAATTTTCTATTATCTTTTTTATATCCATATCTGAGACAACAAGAGGGATATCCTCAAGTTCGGCAAGTCTTATTGATAGAGAATCAACATTTTCCGGATGTACAAATATGACCATGTTTGGTTTGAGGGGATGTGCTCTTACGGCGACCATGGGTGATCTACCATATTTAACGCCGACAAAAAATATTGCGCGTTCATTTGAATACCCATAGATCCTGTAATAATCATTGGATGAGAATTCCAGAATTGCCTTCACACTATCCACGATCGTATATCCAAACAGTTCCCTATCCATTTTTGAGCCGTAAAGAATTTTTCCGTCTATTGCTGAAACTATCTCATCTCTCCTGACAGGTTTCAGGAATTCTCTTATATCAATGATGGCAGATTTTCCATAGTTCCTGTTAATTTTCTTTAAAACTGGTGAACCCCGGGAATAGTCAATATTTATGAGGGATTCAACAAACCTTCTCAGAAATAATACACCGGGAGACCGTTTCCCATTTTCATAATCGCTCAAAACCGATGGGGATATTTTCATTTTTTGTGCCACTGAACTCTGGGTAAGTTCGAACAGCTCTCTCCACTTTTTCATCGTTATGCCGGGATTATCGGACATCACAATTTCTCCGGCTATTTTTTCCATTATTTCTATCATGTTTTAAACATGTTAGAAAAATATTAAAAATTTATTTCACTGAATATTTTATTTTTTTATAATAATACTTTCATATCGAAATATTTAAATTATAAGGATTAGATAACAACATAAAGAGGTGGTAATTTTGGCAGAAAATGAGGAATCAATTCTTGAACAGGTAGAAAGTTATTTGAAAAAGGTAAAATTACAGTCAGAAGAATTAAAGAAGAAAGAACAGGAATTGAGTGAAAGAGAAAATAAACTCAATCAATGGGAAGCAGAGCTAAAAAATTTTGAATCACAGTTGAACGATAAGGACAGATCACTCAAGGATAGAGAAAATCAGATCAATTCAAAGATTGATGAGATATCTGGACTGGAAAATGATATGAAAAAGAAGGCGCAGGAAATCGAAAGTCTGAAGGGAAAACTATCCAGTATCATAGATAACATGGACAAACTTGAGGCAAAGGCAACCCAGACCATTGATCTCATAGGAATGTACATTGAAAAATACAAGAAGAATGAAGAGATGGTTTCAAAGTTCATGGATGATTATAATAAAATAAAGAATGATATTAACAGGATGAATGACGACGTAAAACAGTCCATTTCATCATTGTTCCAGATTAAGGATCAGATTTCACCGCTACTGGGCCAGAATGTGTCTGTGCCTGAAGTGAAAACTGAAAAGATAGAAACAAAGGAAACGGAGCAGCCCGTATCCTCACCTGAAAAGCCACAGGAGGAAGAACTCATACCCTGCCCGAACTGCGGTACACTGATAAGCAAGGATGCAGTCATGTGTTATGCATGCGGATATGTACTTCATCCTGAATTACTGGACCAGAACGAAAATAAATAAAAATTATTTTGACATATCCTCCATCCTATTTTTTATGTGTTTTAAAACATCCGAGAGTGTTTTTTTATTGTCATAGCTGTTCAGTATTCCTCCAATTTCATTTTCCTTCATCTTATTGGCAAATACGATCATATTTTTAACTGCCCTTGTAAGTTCATCAACTATGGATATGTATGCCACCTGTGAAGTCCTGGACAACGGATTCAAATCCACCGATATAACCTTCTTGCCCATATTTTTAAGGGCCATGGCCCTATCACCATCCTCAAGTGGAATGAGAACCACATCGGCTGAATATATACCCTCCCTCGAACACAGGGCACGCATATGTTCAATGCCGGGAATGATCGCATCTGGATTCTGACCGAGAACTTCAATACCAAATTTCCTGAATTCATCTGCAATTTTTCTTACCCTTTCATCTGTTCTGTAAAACAAACTTATTTCAATTCTGGCATTCAGTATCTTTGATAATTCAGCTAAATCCTCAGCTGAAAGTGCTGTTGCATTCCCGTTGACGGAAATAATTGGATTCTTAGCAGATTTCATCAGTGCAACTGCGGCCCTTTCAGATTCCAGTGAAAAGTCCATGGACTTTTCGCCTATGATATAATCAAATGCTTCACCCCTCCCCTGGGCTATGAGACCGGCGGTTGCAACAATTCCCTTATTAAAATATTCGATCACCCTTTCCCTTTTCATGAGAGATTCGTATCTGGGATGCGACTTTGGTATGTTCATATCAGACACCTAATCCTTATTATATGATTCTGATATCTTTAAATTCAGACATTTTATGAATTCTGAAAAATTCTTTTCAGGCACAGTTGCTCCCGCTGCAATATTGTGTCCGCCTCCAGTGCCGGCATACTGCGCGGAACATTCGCCCAGAATTTTTCCAAGATTGAGGTCTTCCGAAACCATCTTTTTTGTTGCCCTGGCGGATATTTTCACATTGCCATTGGAAATGAAGTATCCTATGCCGGGTTTCATGCCCGGAAGGGCATAGGTTATGAGTATTCCAGCCACGGGACCAGTATATGAACTTTCCTTTACGGGCAGAAGATAAAGGTTATCCAGCTCCTTTCTGTTTTCATATGAATAGTAAAGTTCCTCAATAAGCTTTGTTTTATATGATTTCCATATGTTGAGTGCATTGTCCAGATACCTTTCAGGATAATTCAGAAATAAAAGGCCCACAGAATGACTTTCTTCTTTGCCACAGGCATCAATTATACCAGATAGGGATGCATCTGAAAGATATATACGTGATGTTGCGATCACATCATACTTTTCCCTTATTATCCCTTTTATGATATCATTATCGATTCCAACCTTCATTAAATGTAAGGTTATATAGGATATCAGATCATTTCTCTTATTTTCCTCAAGGTTCTGGAATTTTTCATCCTCCCTTATCCTCAATTTTTTCAGTATGTTTTTAATCTCCTGCTCCCTACCAGTTATGTTAAGAAGAAATGGATCTGTGGCAAACATAAGCATTTCAAATACATTTGAACCTTCAAGGGATAGCGTTATTGCCTTGTTCAGTCCCTTTACATTTTCCAGATATTCAACGATTAATTTATTCAATCCGGTATAACCATCTATGTTCTGCCTGTCTCCGAGAACACCGGCAAAAAATGACGGATACATTATCCAGTTATCTTCATCGTATAACATTGAAAAAATGTAACTCAGAGTTGCACCGCATGCTTCAGATGTACCATCCATTCCACAGAGATGCGGATTTACATGTATGATATTTTCAGAATCGTAGGTGGACTGATGATGGTCCATTATAATTATATTTTTTCCATTTTTTGCATAATTTTCAAGATATGGAACCATGGATGCACCAATATCAACAAAAATATAACAGTCATATGGCCCTTCCATGTATTCTTCAATTGCAGACCTGTTATACTCCCTCCTGAATGATACGTGCAGTTTCTTTTTATCCTCCATCAGGGTCCTGTAGATTATGGCCGCGGAAGAAATCCCGTCAGCGTCGTAATGACCTATGACCCTTATAAATTTTGAATCCCTTACTGTTTTTATTGCCTTACTGTATTTTTTTTCTAAACATTCGGGAATTCTTATCATGTTGATTTGGTCAGGAGCTCCGCGGTATCTATTGAATATTTCCAGTCCTCCGGCAACCTGCCTATCCTCTTATAATATCTGATGAGACGATTTATTTTTGATTCCACCAGCCTGAGACCCCTCATGTTGGACAGATCATTTGGATTTTTCTGCAGATGCTTGTTTAACCTGACAGCCCTTTTCATGAGGGACATGAGATCCTCGGGAATCTTCTGTTCCATATTATTCTGTCTGAGTATCCTCAACATCTTTTTACCTGTAACAACCCTGATTTTCGGTATTCCATAAACATCCCTTAAAATCACACCCGCATGGCTCATCGTATAACCCTGCCTGACCATGTCAATTAACTTTTCCTCTGCATCCTTTCCCTTTAACTTTACCCAGTCCGGAACAGAGTTTCTGTACGGAGTTTTTGACCCTGATCTTCCCTTTTTACTGGAATGAATCCTTGACATATGTACACCTTCCCAATACCTTTCAATCATAAAGATTGAAATTATATTTAATTTTTGTGAATTAAAAATTATTATTTTTAAAATTAAATATAATTAATTTTAACGAAAATTTTAATAATAAGAATATTAAACTATTTTCCATGGATGTTAACATAATGATCATATTAATAATTGGAATAATTGTTCTGGCCTTTGTAGGCCTGACGCTTTTAATGAACCTCATGAGGAAAAAAAACGTTTCCATATCCACCTTCAAGGAAAAGAAGAATCCTGAAAATGAAGCGTATAACGCACTTCAGCAGACAAAGGCAATTACAAATATGCTGAAGAAGAAGGGACAGAACACATCATCCGTTGATGAGATGATCAATAAGGCCCAGAATGCATATGATAATATGGATTATCCTTCGGTCATATCCATATGCAATGAGGCAAAGAGAACTCTTGAAACCATAAGGAATGAAAACCCTGAATTAAACGTAGAAAAAAAGGAGAAAAAGGAACAGGTTCTTGGTGTAAGTCCTCCAAGGCCAAATCTATCTTTGAATGAACTTTCAATGATGAAAGAATCCCCTGGACAGAACGAGGAGGAAAATCTTTCAGCGTCCTACAAACTGAATAAATCGCTTCCGGAAAACTATCTTGCTGCAAAATTCACACTTGAAATGGCGGAAAGCATGTATCAGAATTCAGATGAGGGAAGGAAAATACTTGCAGTAGAATATTTAACAATGGCAAGGAATGCATTCAATGAAAACAGGTATCTTGAATCTTTAAGATATTCGCTGAAAACTCAGAAAATCCTTAAAAATGAGGAATCCGAATCACTGGATTCAATAAAACTCACTCCCCAGACAATGGAAGAAATTAATACGCCTGAAAAAAAGAAAAATGAAGAAAAGGAGGGTTTAAAGTGCCCGAACTGCGGGGCTGAAATTTCCCCTGATGACCAGTTCTGCTGGAACTGTGGATATTCCCTAAAACAGAGGAAATGTCCCAGATGTGGCAGGGAAGCAAAACCCGAGGACAAATTCTGCAGGTACTGCGGTGCGAAATTGATATGAATGTTTTCAGGATTTCCGGAATATCTCTTGTTGTTCTTTCCTTATTTTTCATTTTCCTTGGCATTCTGAACAGAACAATAAATTTTGGAATCCTTGTAGTTTTTCCCTTCATGTATGGATATGGTATCTATGCAGCAATTGCATTCTTACTGTTGTTTTCAGGAATACTGTTATTTTTTATGTCCTTCTTTTTCGATTTCCAGAAATATGAAAATTATGAAATTGAAAATAAAAATCCTGATATAGAGAATGGTAAAAAGATTGAATACGGTGGAATAATCCTTATTGGCCCCATACCTATAGTGTTCGGGAATAATGAAAGAAATGTAAAGATACTTGTAATTCTTGGAATAGTGTTGATGATAATAATATTGATTATAATGCTCTTATCACTCCATCCCTGAAATAAGGTACGGTTTTATAAAGATCAAGTTTGATAGAAAAATACATGTCATCCTCTGCATTGAGGCTTCTCACACGGTCTGCACTTCTGGAAGACAGTATTATTTTTACCAGCCTATCATAGTCGATGGGTACATTCAATTTTTTTGCTTTTATATATGCTGCATAGACAAAATCTTCGATTGAAAACAGATTCCTGCGATTTGCGCATATGAGATCCGTGCTTTCATCAATTACGTTAATGATGGATGATGCATTTAGAAATGCACCGATGTATATTGTTTTAGCTGATATTTTATTCAGAACCCTGGTCCCGTTTGTTGAAACAAATATGACGCTCTTTCCGTGAAAATCTTCCCTGCTCAGTAAATATGGTGTATTTCCGAAATGAAAATCGGGTATCCTGTACCCTTCCCTCTCACCCACAAGGATCATATCTGTATGCTTTTTATGAAATTCCCTGGCGGAATGTTCATCAGGGAAGGGGATTATCTTTTCTGCACCGTTACTCAGTATAACAACAATCGAAGATGATGCCCTGAAAATATCTATGAGCACGGCTTTTTCAGTCTTTATGCTTTCCATTCTGTTCGAATCGATTATTTTCATATGACATCAACCTCAATGGGCTTACCATACCTGTCAAAAGCCCTAAAACTGTCGATTCTGAATGGATATCCGACTATGATGTGAACATTTCCCGTCTGTGAAAAGAGATGCAGGTCTTCATCACTCGGTATCAGCACACCGGAAGGATGAGAATGAACGGTTCCTACTATTGAAAAATCTATGGGTTTCATATGAAGCATGTATGTTGCGCTCCTTCTTCCCGAAATTGTAGGTATCATGACGATTTCATAAATTATGCCTGCCCTTGCCCTGAGGAATGCTGCAAACTCATTGGGCATCGTGTCCTTTGAACTTTCCATAATCATTTCCAGTACCTGTCTCTTTATCCTGTATTTCATATCATTTTTTCCCTCAGTTTTTCATAAAAATTTTTTGAGAATTTCACAAATCTCGCGGTCCTTTCACTTTCAGTTACTTGAATCACATCAGATGGACTTATAATTTTCCTTATCTGGCCATCAAGAACTATGAGGTTCTTTTTTCTTTTATCAAGCATATGTATCTCAATGTTTGAATTACCCGGGACTACATGGGGCCTTGCTGCAAGCTTGAAGGGAGCAATGAAACTTATCACCATGCTGCTTATCCTCGGATCCACTATTGGACCTCCAACGCTAAGAGAGTATGATGTTGAACCCGTTGCGGTGGAAATGATTATTCCATCGGCCCTGGCCTCGTCCATGAGTTCGTTTTCAATGTATATGGCATAAGTCCTCATTTTTGATATTTCATTGGTGTGTATAACAAGTTCATTTGTGCAGTCAGGCAGCCTTTCTCCGTTAAGAAGAACCTTCAATTTTTTTCTCTCCTCTATAAAATATTCCTTTTTTATCAATTTATTGATATTATATTCTATATCCACAGGAAGAATTTCCGTTAAAAATCCCAGTCTTCCCGCATTGATAGAAAATATGGGTTTTGATGTTTTCATGAGTGTGTGAAGCACTGTTCCATCACCACCCACGGTTATTATTATATCAGCATCCATTTCCTCGATTTCCATTCCTTCAACCTTGAATATCTTTGAGAGCGATTTTTCCACCACTATGTCCTGTCCGGATTCCTTCAGGTATTCATAAACTGTCCTCGCAACATTTATCGCCATAGAAAGATCCTTATTTGCCACAATTCCTAATTTCATGGACTTTTCCCCCAGATGTCACTCATTACATTCTTATTCAGGGATGCTATTATATTCTTCCTCTTTTTTACATCCAGTTCCATATCAAGAATTTCCATTGTGTCCGCATCATATGCTTCTCCTCCGGCTTCACGAAGAATGAGAACCGATGCCGCAATATCCGTTATTCTCAGTATGCCCTTGTTCGCATTGTAATATGCAAAGAACTTTATTGATCCCTCTGCAACCATCGCCATCTCCAGAGAACTGCATCCGAGAGATCTAACCTTACTGCTCTTTTTAATGATTTCAAATAATCTGGAATCACTTTCTCTTCCCAGCCTGATAGCAGTTGTTATCTTTCTGGAATCTATCCTTGGAAGGCGCTTGTCAATGAAATAAGATCCCTTCCCCTTCTGGGCCCAGTAATATTTCCCATTCGCCAGATTAAGCAGAAATCCATATTCAACATCCTTCAGGCCATTTCTGCCAACCGCAAGTGAAATTGTATATACAGGAATGTTGTTTTCAAGATTGAATGACCCGTCTATAGGATCAAGAATCAATGTTTTATCATATTTTCTGTCAATGTATCCTATTTCCTCACTTAAAAGATTAAGTGGAATATCCTTATCATTAAGATAATCTATAACCGCATTCTCGGCAACAATGTCAATGTTTGATGACGGTGTGCCATCCTCTCCCATCTTTACAATCTCTCCCGCCTTTTCAAAATTATTTTCCAAGTATTCATCCACAACATCCTTGACGCTGAATGCGATGTCTTTTAAATATTCAATCATAATCAGTCAGCTACTCCTCGCTAAAGCTTCGGAGCCTGTTGCTGGCCTCCTGCTCCACC
>JAGDXR010000048.1 GCA_023261745.1 Thermoplasmata archaeon
TGATTAACATCACGTACAAACCGTGTATCACATCCCTAATGATCGGTGTTTACCCTTCATATTCATAACTATTCAATAAAAATATAATATTTATTATAATTTTATAACGACTGCTTTTATTGGCTTTTAAATACCATGATTTCCACTGGAATTTCATGGTATTCTATTGGATAAATTTTTATACCAAATTTATTTTTTTGTCAAACATAAAATATGGTGACCCATAATGGAAGAAGAGGCATACCGGTGTTCTGAAAAGTTTTTAGAGGAAGCTATGAAGGGGGGTAGGGTTCATGGCTCTGCATAGGGCTGTTATTCTTGCCGAAGGAGTATATGGAAACCTTAATGGAAAAACTGCCCATGGTCTAGTCAGATATTCCAAAAGATTTTCCATTGTTTCAGTAATAGATTCTGAGTTTGAGGGAATGGATGCTGGAATAGTACTCGATGGAAAATTCAGAAATATTCCCATAGTAGGGAGTTTGAAGGATGCTCTGAAATATAATCCAAAGGTACTTATAGTAGGTGCAGCAACAGATGGTGGCTACCTGCCACCGAGCTATAGACCGGTTATAGGCGAGGCGATCAAAAATGGTCTGGACATAGTTTCAGGATTACATGAATTTATAAGCGATGACCCAGAATTTTCGGAATTGGCCGAATCCTCGGGTTCAAAAATCCTTGATGTTAGAAAGATGTTCCTTAAAAAGCAGGAATTCTTTACCGGAGAGATTGAAAATGTTCTATCCACAAAGGTTTCAGTTTTAGGAAGCGACAGCGCAATTGGAAAAAGAACAACAACGATAATGCTTACTGAAAAATTAAAGGAAATGGGATATTCCGCAGTTTTCATTGCTACCGGACAAACAGGATGGATGCAGGGTGCAGAGTACTGTGCGCTTATAGATGCAATGATTAATGATTTTGTTGCTGGGGGAATTGAAAGTGAGGTCGTGAGAGCCTGGAAAGAGAAGAAGCCGGATTTTATACTCATTGAGGGACAGGGAGGTTTGCTACATCCAGCATATCCCGGAGGTTTTGAAATCATTGCAGCAAGTAGACCTGAGGCTATAATTTTCCAGCATGCACCTAAAAGAATATACTATGATGGTTTTGAAAAATACAAAATACCTGATATTGAAAAATTCATTAAACTGATAGAAATTCTTTCAGGTAACAGACCAATTGGAATTACATTGAACACAGAAAAAATGGAGGAATTTGAAATACCCTATTATATAAATGAATATGAAGAAAAATATTCAATGCCTGTTGAGGCACCCCTTTATACAGGTGTTGAAAAAATAGCCAAAGAAATAATAAAATTGCATGAAAATAGGGTTGGCAAAAACATAATTCGGAGAGGAATATATTGACTCTAGATCTCATTACATTTTCGGAAATAAGTGTAGAAAAACCTATAATTGAAAAGAACAAAATAAGCACTGTTATAACCCTAGACAGCAGAGACAGATTCAATCTGGTCTTTACTTATCAGGAAAATATAGAAAATGTTGAGGGTATAAAGAATATAGCTTCAATGATAGTATCAGTTCCTATGATTAACTATGGTCTTTTTTCAGAAAGGATTTATTTTGACTATCCACTGACAAAGGAAGATGTGGATTATATAAAATATAACATGGATATAATTTCAGCAGATATATACGTGAACAGGTTTTTAAGGGTAAATAATCCTTACTTAATTGAAAAATATATTCCAGATAAAAACAGTGTAAAAACTGAGGATACCAAAACAAAGGCAAAAATGGAATATGAATCAGTTGAGGATTTTAAATTCAATGTAAAAAATGATTATAGAAAGGTAGCAATACTATCATCTGGTGGTAAGGAAAGTCTTCTTACATTTGGACTTTTAAATGAAATGGGATATGATGTTCATCCAATGTTTTTCAATGAATCCGGAGGCCACTGGAAAACAGCTCTCCCAGCATACAGATATTTTAGCGAGAATTTCAAGAATACCACAAAAGTCTGGTCAAATCTTGACAGATTTTATCTATTCATGCTAGATCACATGAAATTTATAAAGAAGAATCACAGGAGGATATGGAGTGACAATTATCCTGTTAGGCTTTTCATTTTCGGGCCATACATATTTTCATTTCTTCCGCTGATTCTGAAGAGGAATATAGGTCACATACTCCTTGGCAGTGAATATGATGATGTCAGATCTGAAAAATATTACATGGGTATAAGGCATTATTACGGGATTTATGATCAAAGCGCAGATTTTGATTATTATGATACTGATTACTTTAAAAACATGGGAATGAATATAAAGCAGTGGAGCCTTGTAAGACCTATAACGGGATTGATCGTTGAAAGGATTTTGATGAAAAGGTATCCTGACCTCTTCAAATACCAGAGGTCATGCCATTCCTGCCATTATGAAAACAATGACGTTTATCCCTGCGGTGAATGTTCAAAATGTCTTGGTATAATTTCCTTCATACTTGCTAATGATGGTGACCCCAGAGCAATTAATTACAAGGATGAACATGTAACAAATCTGGAAAAAAATATTTCAAGAACTGTATTGAAATTGGATCAGGATGAGAAGGAACACGTTTTTTATTTGTTATCTAAGAAGAATTTTCACCTTGAAGGCAGGGAGCATGATCATGTCGAGAAAATACATATAGATGAATCTTCGCCATTGGAACTCATACCGAAGGATTTCAGAAAAGTATTCCAGATATACAGGGAGTATGTAAAAGGGGCTGTGAAATTTGAAAATGGAGAATTTGTAGAAATCAGCGATTTTTTTGATAAATTGATATGAATGAAGCGATAAGGATTAAAACTGAACCTGCAAACATTGAATAGTCAAAATTTTCTGAAAAAATCAGAAATGAAAATATCGCACCGAAAACAGGTTCAAAAACAAATATGAATGATGCTGTTTTAGAATCTATATCTCTCTGCCCTATTATTTGCATGAAAAGGGCTATCGCCGTTGCAAATACGGATATGTAAATGATTATTAAGATTATGGATGTATTGAAAATTAAACTGATTCCGTAGAACGGTAAAAGAAATGATGTAAATATTGTCACAAATAGGAGCTGATAAAATGACAGTATAAATATATCCATTTCTTTTGAATACTTATCTATAAGGACTACCTGAAAACCGTATGATATTGCGGATATAACGGTCAAAATGTCACCTGTATTAAAGCCATATTCATATGAATGTGAAATCAGCAGGAGGCCTATTATGGCAATTATGAGAGAAATACCATTTTTAATCTTTAATTTTTCTTTTAAAAGAAAATATGCGAGGATGGGTGCAACAACAATATAAAGGCTTGTTATGAACGTGGAAGAATCAGGATCTGTATATTTTAATCCTACAATCTGAAAGATATATCCCATTGAAACAAATAATCCCAATATTATACCAGAAAAAAAATCGGTTTTTCTGAAATTCAGAAGCCTTTTAATTGAAAATGGTAAAAATATAATTACTGCTATTAGAAATCTCAAAAGATTGAATAGAATGGGATTTATGTATTCAAGTGCAATTTTCATTAAAGGGAAGGTTGAACCCCAAATAATAGTTGCAATAAGAATGTATAATATGGATTTCTTCATCAATTCACCTTTTCGTGCAAATAATCCGCGATTTCACCGATCTGTTCAGGGGTAAGGTCTTCGACCCTATAGTCTCCATATGGAACTTCTCCAAGAACATTTTTTATCATTTTTCTTCTCTGTGAAAATAATCTTTCCGTTATATTGAAAAATAGATTTTCATCCTTTACATTGAATTTTTTATTGGGTATAATTTTAACAATTGATGAATCTACCTTTGGTGTAGGATAGAAAACGGTTTTTGGTACATCCCTCAATATTTTTACATCAGCAAAGTAATACACGTTTACGGATAACCTTGAATAATCCTTGGTGCCTGGCTTTGCAACGAGTCGCCTTGCAAATTCCCTCTGATACATTATTATTCCCATCTTAAATTTATGCCTGAGAATCTTGAATGTAATAGGTGATGAAATATTATATGGGATGTTGGAAACTATCTTATCAAATTTTTGAAAATCGGTCTCGAGAGCGTCCCCGTTTTCAAGTATCAATTTACCCTCAGCAATTTCCGTAAAAAAATAACTTTTTAGATATTCATAAAATTCCTTGGATTTTTCTATGGCATGAACCCTTGCACCTGTAGAAAGGAGCTCAGATGTAAGAATGCCCAGCCCGGGGCCTATTTCAAGTATTTTTTCATTTTCATCAATTTCCGCACTGGATACAATAATTTTTACTATATTTTTATCCTTCAGGAGAACCTGACCATTCTTCTTCATCCTTGCCTTTTCTGATATCATTTTCATTTTGCTACAAATATCCTGTATTTAATATTTCTGTCCTTCAATTCCTCTATTATCCTGTTCAATATAAGTTTTTCAGGAGGATGTGGAAGCTTTACCCTGTTCATCAGATCTTCGAAACTCTTGAACTCTCCCTTTTTTCTTTCTTCTATGATGGCCCACATGGTCTTTTTTCCAAGACCGGGTAATAGTTCAAGCATGTGAAACCTTGTCGTTATTGGAGAAGCTTTATTGAAAAATTCAACAAACCTAGATTCATGATTTTTTACAATTTCTTCAAGTACAAAAGGCAACTCATTCTGTGCTGCATTAGTCAGTTCATCATATGTTATCCTTCTTTTAACACTCTCTATCTTTGTCCTTTTTTCCATGTCCTTGCCAATGTATATCTTTTCACCTATTGTTATCATTACATTTATCTTGGGTATAAGTTCAAATAACTTGAATTCTGTCTCACCAATGGCCAGAACAAGAGGTGTTCTTTTAAAGCCTTTTTCCTCCATTCTACCCTGTGGTAAATAATCAAGAACGTATGCATATTCCTCCATACCCCTCACTCCCCTTTCAGTATTGCAAGAATACTGCTTATCTGTTCTTCATTCAGATCCTTTTTTTCCTTGTAAAATATACTTCTTACCTGCTCAGGATTTACAGGCATTATATCCACTATCTTAACAGCCATCTTTTCACTTACAAAATCAAGTTTCATAAGCTTTTTGACCATTTCTTTTGCTTCTTCAGGGCTGATCTTGCTCATGTTCCTAACATATGTCAAAACATCCTTCTGGAAATCATTAATATCCCTTTCTTTGGATATTTTTTCCAGTATTTCCTTTGTCTCTGGAATTGTCAGATATTTTCTTTCCATGCCTCACACCTTCTTCAAATGCACAGGCATGGCTATTATCTTTTTCTTTACCCTGTTTATGTTTAATTCAACAATGTAGGCACTACCCTGTTTGCCCGCAATAATTCCTACAAGACCCTGGAACCTGTGATGTGGCATCCCCTTATGAATTGATGGCTCGATATCTATCGCAACCCTATCCCCAATATCAAATCTTCTGAGCGACCTCGTTATCTGAACCATCCCCTTCTCTCGCACGGATTTCATTAATTTCATTCCTGACCTCGCTCTCGGTCCTCTCGACATCTGAGACATTTTTATCTTTCCTCCGGTTCCAGTATTTTAACTACATCAAGTTTTATTATTTTTATTTTTTGGTCTAACACCGATGAAATTGATGGTGTTGTTCTGCCATTGTCACCATGCGCAAATTCTTTTATGTATGTACCCGGATCTGTTTCAATCTCTATTTCCACAACTCGCCCTTCAATATTTTTTATTTCTATTTTCCTTATTTTCTTTTTCCTTATCTTATCTGACCTGCTTTTAATAACCCTTAAAGGAGTCCTCTGATCTATAATCATATTTTCAAGCGACTTCAATTTACTGTATAATTCATCATATGAAATTTCCCTTTCCATCTCGATCTCGAGATCATATGTTTTAATGAACTCTTTAGATTTTAATTTTTCAACCTCTTTAGAATTTGAATATTCTAGATTTTCTATCTCTATTATATTTTTATTTTTTTCATTAACCTCATTCTCTATTGATTTTAAATCCAGATACCTTAACCTTGGATTTGTAATCTCGAGTATAAATGGCCTCCCGTTACCCAACATCAGAACATCAACATCTTCTCTTCCCGCCCCGTGCAGATAAAAATTATCTCCTTTGAATTGGTTTATTGCTATTTCACCAATTCTTTCCTCGACTGATTTTTCGCCCTTATCATGCATCCATCTTGTCTGGGGGATATTTCTTACATATTTTCTATACCTTCCTTTTATGAATACTGATCTAGATTTTATTTCTGCTGAATAATAATCAATGTCGATTATTACCGTTAAATCAGGTTTCTTTAAATCAACATCCCTTTTGATTTTTATACTGATCAGTTTTCCGATCTCCCTGGATAATTCATTTTTTATACTTTCACCAAAATTACCATATTTTTCATGAAGGATTTTCTCCTTTTCAAGAAGACTTTGATCTATCCTTACACCTATCAAAAATGTTTTGAATTCATAATTCTTCATTTCCTCAATTGCAATATCGGCGAATTTTTCTATATCATTGAATATGTTGTTGCATAATGAACATTTTTCAGCTTTAACCTCTTCATAATTCATATTTTTTTCCATTGCATAAATTACTCTTATTGCCCTTCCCCTATCCATGTTTGTCAATCCATGCCCTTTCATTGCATATATCCTTCCAAGACATGAATCACAAAGTTCCTCTATTTCCTCAGGATATTCCATAAAATATTTCATTATATAAGCATATTTAATATTATTTTAATTTAATTATATTTATAAAACATGTTGATTCGTTAAAAATTAAATAAGTAAGTTATATCAATTATCATAATGCCAGTAAATTAAAGATTCCGGTCTTTTATACAAAAATTACACCTTTACCTGAAAAATTTGAATCACCGGCAAGAAAATTATTCTATAAATATACGGCAAACATTTTCATAGGAACAAATTTTGAATACATGATCAGAAATGCTGGAATAGAGACAATACTATTTACGAGTATCGCAACAGAAATAGGCATTGAAACTTCTGGACGACATGCCGTAAACCTAGAATTTTTACCGATAATTGTTGAGGACGCTGTCTCTTTTGCTGATAATTAAGCACATGTAAGGTCTCTATAGAACATGAAAAAATTGATAATTGTAATGAAATCATATGACCTAATCTCACAGATGAAATATCTCTAATATTTCATTTATCAATATTCCCAGAAGGTTTTGGTTTAATTGGGGATTAAGTTTAAATATAATGGTATTATGAAGGTTATCTGTTGAACTTGGAGGTGAAAATAGATTATGGAGGATGCTGAAGATGGCCGTGGGAATACATGTGATTGCGGATTTTTACGGCGTTGAAGAAAATACGTTGGCTTATGTAGAAACAATGAAACCCATTTTTGAGGAATCTGTAAGATATGCTAAATTGACAAAAATTTCATCAGATTATTATCAGTTCAGGCCAAGGGGATGCAGCGGAATAATTCTTCTTGCTGAATCTCATATAAGTTTTCATACATGGCCTGAGCATGGTCTTGTAACACTTGATATTTATACCTGTGGTGATCCCAACCAGGCATTTGTTGCCCTGGACTTTTTCCAGAAGACTTTCAAGCCTACAAAAATTTCCCAGGTAGTAATTGAGAGGGGAACAGAAATAGAAGAAATCCGTGCCAAACCCACCGAAGGAATGATTTGAATGTTAACAATAATTCCGAGCAAAGTATTTTTTACCAAGGGTGTGGGAAGGCATACGAGCGATCTGGGGTCATTTGAGAGGGCATTGAGGGATGCAGGGATCGCACAGTTTAATCTCGTTGAGGTTAGTTCGATTTTTCCACCCAATGCAGAAATAGTTTCCAAGGAAGAGGGTTTACAGTATCTGAAACCCGGACAGATTCTCTATGTAGTTCTTGCAAGGAATTCAAGTAATGAACTGAACAGACTGATATCCTCATCTGTAGGACTGGCCATACCAAAAGATAGAAATATGTATGGGTATTTGAGTGAGCACCATAGTTTTGGAGAAACTGAACAGACTTCTGGAAATTTTGCCGAGGAACTTGCAGCCGAAATGCTCGCCTCAACTCTTGGAATAGATCATCATCTTATCTGGGATGAAGAGATGAATACTTGGAAACTTGATGACAGAATTCTACTAACGCAGAATATTACTTCAACTGCTGTGGTGGAAAAACCAGGTGAATGGACAACGGTTATTGCCGCTGCCGTTCTGATTCCATAAAATGTTTTGCAAGTTCATGTGCCGGTTTTATCGGATCCCCCTTTACCAGTAAATCTTTCATCAGAGCATATGTCTTTTTCAATGATATCCTATTACCGGGGGATACAAACCTTTTTTTTATTGAAAAACCTCTCAATTCGCCATTAACGTAAATTTTATCATCTTTGATATTTCCAAGCAGGAGGGTTTTTGCAATACCTATAGTGGGCATCTCCCACAGAATTCCAAGAAATGTGGCAATACCAAGTTTTCTGGGATGCAGAATACCGTTGCCATCAATTATACCAAGGCCGGATGGTTTTTCATCCAAAAGCAAAAGACCTTCCCTGTAAAACAGATAAGTCGGGATATATGGAAAATCCACTCTGACTTTTTTTAATTTATAATCAATTATGTTTAAATTAATATCAAATTCTACCTTTGCTATATATGCATCCCTTTTATTGTATGAAACATCGTATGAAAAGATCTTTTCAAAATCACAATCTTCAAATGAAATTTTTTCATAAAGTTCGGTTTCACTTTCCCTCAATTTTTTCAATGGATATTCAGTCTGGAAATCCCTGAACCTTACCTTTTCAAAATTTATTATTTTTTTATTTTCTATCTTCATACCTTCTGATTCAAGCAATTCCACCTTTTTTCTTACCCCTTCAGGGTGGGTGAAACCACCTATGGTTCCATCGCCCTTAACAACCCTGTGACATGGGATTATCCCGGGATCTGGATTCTGAGAAAGCATTTCTCCAACGGCCCTAGAAGCTATAACATCCCCCAGCGCAATGGCAAGATCACCGTATGTGGATACCATGCCATATGGTATCTGTCTTACAAGACCATAAAAATAAGCATAGAGGTCAATTTTATTGTTTTTATAGTACATCATTCAAAAATTTTCTTTTCGTATTTCATCTTTTTCCATGATTTTTCTTTCATAGTCTGTAAGAGGAACTTTCATCGGAATCCTTATGTGTTGGGATATCATGAATGCCTGACTTCCATTTTCATCAGCACCTTTCATATTCTCTATATATTTTATTTCCTTTTTGTTGAGGGAATAAAATTTCTCCATATCATCCGTTACTTCTGTATGCCTGAATATTATGTGAAAGAGTGAATTGTGCATCATTGATCTTCCCTTTTCATTCAGTAATAAATCATCGGATTTCTGTGTAATGAGGTTAATGGATGTTTTGTATCTTCTAACATGCCTGAAAAGTGTATCCATTATACTCAAATTATCCTGATCCTTCATCAGTTTCCATGCTTCATCTAATACAAATATCTTTTTGTTCTCATTCCTGAGGACAGGGATAAGACCATTTAAAATGACCTTTATAGAAATATCATAATCTGAATCCTTAATATGTGAAAGATCGAAATGAATTCCATCTTCAGGAATTTTTTTATTTCCCATGAGAAATTTACCTCCTGGCGTTTCAAAAAAATCGGATACGTATAACTTAAGATTCTTTGCAATCAATTCCTTTCCTGATATTGCCTTCAATAGAGATTCCTTATTGCAAATATTGCAATTTCTTATGCTCTTTGAAAGGTATATCCTTTCCCTGTCATTGAGATGTAGGATGGAACTAAATAGTGATGCTATTCTTTCCACATATTCATCTTTGGATTCATTTTCTATTCTTAATAAAATATCCGGAATGGAATTCCCAGATAAATTTGAATATTCCATATTAAGGAATCTGGAAATTCCCCTGTATTCCCCTAAAGGATCTATGATGAAATATTTTGTTTTTTCATCGGCCAGCTTTTCCCTCATGATGAACATCTTTACAAAATGCGACTTACCATAACCTGTAGAACCGGTTATGATTCCGTGTGATGCAGGGAAAGCCCATCTGTTAAATATTATAGGTGAATTGTTGAAATAATGAAATCCAAGAAGGATACCATTTTCCATCATTAGACCCTTTCCTGGAAATGGAAAAAGCATTGATATTCCGTGTGTATGTAATTTTTTCCCTTCACTGTTGTCCGGAGGCATAATTATGCTGAGGTGATTCTTTTTCAGGTTAAATTTATCCTTGGAAATTCTGAAATTTTTTGATTTGTATTTTCCCAACACCTTCTTATCATTGCTATCATCATCAATATTTTTTACATATATTGTGAATTTTACATCGTAAAGATGGCCATGACCTGAAATAATGTACTCGAGAAGCGATTTTGCCGATGATAACCTGTTCTTGGTTTTTATGTTAACTGAAGATTTTTTACTTCTGATGTTTAAGAACATTCTCTGAGTTTCAGATTCCAGCATTTTTACCGAAAAACTGTCACTTATTGACTTTATATCCATGCGAAAGCAGTGCGGCTCATCCGTCAGAATGTCTGAGAGTTCTCCAAAATTGATTCGAGATGGAAGATCCATACTGAAGTACGATATTTTAGAATTTTCTGTCTCAATCCTGTCCTTTAATATTTTCATTTCTATCACTCCATATTATGAACGTAATCATGGAAATGGAAAATAGAGCAAATAAAAATTTGAATGAAATGAATAAAAATGAAACTGTTATTAGAGATGTAATTATGGATAACATAATTTTTCCTTTTGTTGAAAAATACAAAAACATAATTGAAGAATCCATGAGTATAATTCCAACCAGATTGCTCGTGATGAACGTATAAATCAAAGAAACTGAAAATGAAAATAAAACTGAATCCTTGAATAGATTCACCATCCTGACCAAAGCCTCCATATAATTCTGGAAAATTCATCGGCATTGATTTTTTTCATTGAAAATTCAAAAGTTGATATCCCCGATACCAGATTTTCTATTGAATTTAATTCCGATCTGTTTTCCCTTTTTGTTGAAAATACAATTAAGCTTTTAAGTAATTTTTTCTTTTCATTTATCTTTAATATCAGATTTTTTATTTCATCCGAATATTTTTCATTCCATCCATATTCTATTGTTGGAAATTCATCATAAACAGAAAATATTGTTATGTCAATATTTGCCATGTTTAGAAGTTCAATGAATTTATTGTAAATTTCCTCCTTTTTCACTTCGTCCAGAAGATCATTGCCCATGTAATTTACCTCATATGCCAGACATAACCTACTGTTCCAGAAGAAATAGGGATCTTCATATTTTCTCAATGATGCGTATTTTTCAATCTCATGGTGGTAAAATCTCTTCCCTGAAAAAATGAAGTAAATGTTTTTAAAAATTATACTGTCAAGGTAATCATTTTTTATTTTAATAAATGGAATTATAATTATTACAATTGAAATCAATAAAAAAGTTATGTTATATGTGAAATAAAATAAGAGAATGAAAGGTGAAGAAAATAAAACAATATTTTTAATTCTCGATACAGGGATGTTCATAAGGAAAATGTCATTTGAAATATTTTCAGGAATATCAATCTCCTTCATTTAAAAAAGCACCATTGCACCTAATGATTCAATACCATCAGAAATTTCATCCTTCAACCTGAATAGAATGCTGAATCTTGGAAATAAAGGATAACCTGTTGGATAACCCATTCTTGACATTGAAAATGTCACAACGTATGGAACAATCATAGAAACGATAATGATTGATATCCAGAACAGAGGATCTTGAATCACACCCATCAGCATCAACAGAGGTGCCATGAAAATGATCTCCATACTCCTGTCTATGAAAGTAAGCCACATTTTCTTTCCAATTTCATAGGTACCCTGAAATGTGAGGAAAATTGAAAATAAAGGAAGAAATATTATAAAAAAGTAAATCCATACTATTCTCATCACAAGAACTATTGTAAATGCGAGTATTACAGAAAAAAGTGTAAGAAGCAAAATCAATTCAAGAAGATTGTTTTCCTGAATTATTTGAAAAATACCATTGTTTAAGAAAAAGTTGAAGGGCCATTGTTCCAATGCGGATATTCCCGGATAGGGTGAGGGGTTACCTGACCAAGGTATATCTAGTCCACAATAAAAGTAAGTATAAATTATTCTAAGTAAATAGAATAATAGATCTGAAACAATCAGTGAAAAATATGCAAGCAGAATTCCTATGAATATGTTTATCGGGAAACCTCTTTTTTCTTCCATGAAAAAATGCTTTTTCCAAAGATAATAAAATGCTGAAATTATAATGAATATTGATATTGCCGGTGAAATTATGTAATTTAATATTAAATAATTCATGTTTACGGCAAAATCCATCCCTATCTGTGAATATTGAAGATATATTGATGAACTCTGATTATAATAAAGAGGGTTCAGTGAAGGTATCTGGCCATTAACCAGTATCTGAGGAAAGGCAAATTCAGGGTTCAGAAGGGGAAATGTGAAGGAGGACCATACCAATCCAAGTGCTGCTATCAGAATAGAATTCACTAAAATCAATAAGGAAGATAATATGGAACTAATTAACCCTGCATAATTCATGGTTTATCCCGACGCTATGAAACTTATTATGTTAACAATTGTTGATGCACCCAGAACTATAAATGATGCTAGAAGCATTATAGGTAAATCATGCTTGAATTTCATCAGACCTTCCCTGTCATCCTTGTGAAAAAAAAGAAATAGACCTTCATAAATCCAGAATATTGCTAGTATTGAGGCTGCCACTGTATTTACAACCAGGGTCATTCTTGATATTACATCCTTTAGCTGCTGAGTCGCATTTTCCTGTATGTTCTGCATAACATGCAGATTGTCATGCATGTATGAGATACTGTTTCCATATGTGGACATTATCAATATACCAATTATTAATATCCTGAACATAATTTTTGTAAATTTTCATTTAATATAAAATTTACTATATAAAATTTATACTTTTTATATTTTTTATATTTTTTATAATGCA
>JAGDXR010000011.1 GCA_023261745.1 Thermoplasmata archaeon
ACTTGGTAAATCTGAGTACTTCAGGCTGTTGTCAGCCAGCCAATCGTTGCGGTTCGATGAACCTCCACTCACGGGTGGAGCAGGAGGCCAGCAACAGGCTCCTAAGCCTTAGCGAGGAGTAGCTGACGAAATTATTTCTCTATTTTCCATATTTTTAAGGAAAATTTTATATTTTAATACATTTTGAAAAAGATGAATGATAGAATTGGAGAAGGGTTCATTATCAAATAGGGATCTTCCCGATGGATGTAAGCTCTGCAGGGAAGGCGCAAAACTTGTATTATTTGCCACTGGTCTATGTAATTTCAAGTGCTTCTACTGCCCCCTCAGTGCAGGTAAGAAAAACAGGGACGTGATATATGCAGATGAACGCCCCATATTTAATGATATGGATATACTGGAAGAGGCCATTTTAATAGATTCAAAGGGTGCAGGAATAACCGGGGGAGATCCACTTAACGTTATAGATAGAACTGTACATTATATTAAATTTCTGAAAGAATATTTTGGCGATAGATATCACATACATCTTTACACTGCAACTCCCAGTACAGACAGGGTAAAATTGCTTTCAGATGCGGGTCTGGATGAGATCAGGTTTCATGTACCTGTTAGACTGTGGGGCAGATTGAAGGGATCAAAATATGAAGAAGTGTTGAAATTTTCTAAAAATTTGATGAAGACGGGTATCGAAATTCCTGTATTGCCTGATCAGAAGGAAAATCTGATCAAGCTTATAGATGATGCACAGGGCATTGGGATAGATTTTATAAATCTGAATGAACTTGAATTTTCAGAAACAAATTATGAAAGCCTGAGATTGCATCATTACAGGACAAAATCATATATAAGCAGCGGAGTTTTCGGGAGCCAGTCTCTTGCACGAAAAATAATCTTGGATAATGATTTTTCTGTCACCGTTCATTACTGTTCTGCAGCCTTCAAAGACGCTGTTCAATTGAGAAACAGAATAAAAAGGAGGGCAAGAAATGTTGCAAAGAAATATGAAGTTATAACAAAAGATGGTACATTGCTTTTCGGAATTATAGAATGCAATGATCTGGAAAGTGCAATGGAAAATCTTGAAAGTATGGATATTCCTAATGATTTATTTGAATATGATGAAGAAAAACACAGAATCAAGATAGCTCCATGGATCCTTGAAAAAATTGACATGCCAGGATGCAGAAAATATGAGGTTGAAGAATATCCCACATATGATCGTTTGGAGGTGGAAAGAACACCATTATAAAAATAATAAATATAACGTTTGATATCATTTATTGATGCCTGACCTAAGAGACACGATAAAAAGTTTAAAAAATTATCAGAAACTGATAGAAATTAAAGAGGAATTATCAACGGATCTGGAGATAGCAAGTTTAACAAATGAGGTGCAGAGAATAGGTGGACCCGCTTTGATGTTTTGGAATCCAAAAGGGTTCAGCAACCCGGTTCTGATGAATATTTTCGGGACAAGAGAATTATTTGAAATTTCGATTGGAAAACCCATGAACGAGATACTGAATCTATTCGGTCAGATTACTGATATATTTTATGAAAAACCGGGTTTATTCAAAAGCCTGGAGACATTTAAAAAATTTAAAAATATGGAACTGGATGTAAAATCTAATGGACCTGTAAAAAATTTTTCAGGTGATATCAATCTTAATGACATACCCATATTAAGAACATGGCCCGGGGATGCTGGAAGATATATCACATTTCCTGTGGTAATTACCAAGGATCCTGAGACTGGGAAATACAATGCTGGAGTATACAGAATGCAGGTTTTTGATGAAGAAACTACAGGGATGCACTGGCAGACTCAGAAAACAGGAATGATGCACATGCTCAAGGCAAAGAAACTTAAAACGAATCTAGATGTTGCGGTGGCCATTGGTGTTCATCCTTCAATTCTATTTTCTTCCATAGCGCCTTTACCTGAGAATATATATGAACTCAATTTTGCCGGTCTGCTGATGGATGAAAGTGTTCAGGTTGTCAGGGGGGAGACCGTTGATTTATATTACCCCTCAAATGCAGAGATTGTGCTTGAAGGATATGTAGATCCTGAAGAACTGAGGGATGAGGGCCCTTTCGGTGATCATACAGGATATTACACTCCTGTAGAAAAATTTCCAGTATTTCACATAAAAAAGATATTTCACAGAAAAGACTTTATCTATAATTCGACTGTTGTGGGGAAGCTCTGGAATGAGGATGTTATTCTGGGAAATATAATTACTGAAATGTTCAAACCCTTAATTAAACTCTTCTTTCCTGAAATTGTAGATGTGTATCTTCCTGAGGAAGGATTGTTCAATTTTATTGCAGTGGTTTCAATCAATAAAACCTATCCCGGTCAGGGAAGAAAGGTAGGCCTGGGAATACTCTCACTTGGGCAGATGATGTTTACCAAATATGTTATTGTTGTTGACAGCGACGTAAACATAAGAGACAGGAAAGAACTTCTCTGGGCGATTTCAACCAGGACAGATCCCTACAGGGATATAGAAATAATAAAAATTGGTCCAAGTGATACTCTGGATCATGCATCTATGTTCGAAGATTCTGGGGGAAAAATGTTAATTGATGCCACTAAAAAATACGAAAAGGAAGGGTACAGCAGGCATTGGCCTGAAAAAATAGAATATACAGAAAATGAAAATATTATTAATATCATGAAGAAATATGGTTTAACAAAATGAAAATAAGAAAATATCTTCATTTCATAAAAATAGAACATACGATATTCGATCTTCCATTTGCCTATGTCGGTATGCTTTTATATGGTAATCTAAATTTAAGAATTTTTTTACTTCTGACTGTGGCAGCAACATCGGCCAGAGTAGCCGGCATGGTTATAAACAGAATAGTGGATCTACCTCTGGACAAACTGAATCCGAGGACACAGAGGAGAGAACTTGTCACGGGAGAAATCTCCCTTAAAGGTGCATGGATGATATTCCTCTTATCATCCGTTTTATTCATATTTTCATCATATCTATTAAATTTAATGGCATTGATTTTTGCCCCCGTTCTAATATTTCTTTTCTATCTATATCCATTTACAAAGAGAATTAAAATAATATCCCATTTATTTTTGGGATTTTCAATAGGTTTAATTGTGGTAGGTGGATACATTGGCTCAAGTGGAATTTTCCCACTATCAATTCCCATATGGTTATTGATGACATCCGTCTCTTTCTGGATTGCAGCATTTGATATAATTTATCAGAATCAGGACAGGGATTTTGATATCGATCATGGAATAAAATCGATTCCAGTTTTATATCCGGACAGAGTTAAAAATTATATGTTCATTTTTTATTTCATTTCACTGTTTTTCCTCATTGTTTTTTATTCATTTATAAACATATTTTATAATGTTTTTGCAATATTAATAGGTTTCCTTTATTTCTACAGAATAAAATACATCAACATAAAGGATGTGAATTATTTATTCATGTTTGATATACCTATACCGTTCATAGTACTCTTTTCTTTGATAATAAAACTTCTATGGTAAAGAATGAATTGAAAAAAATAAAATTAATAATGTATATAACAATATAGTTTAAAAAATGCTAAGGAGTTGATTAAAATGAAAGATGGAGATATAATAAGGCTTGATTATACATTATGGTATGTTGAGAACGATAAAGAAGAAATATACGATACAACGATTGAACAGGTGGCTAAGGATAATGGGATACATGATCCAAATAAAAGATATGCTTCTGAGGTCATAATCTTGGGTAAGGGCATGATTCTTGAAGAATTGGAAAAGAAAATCAGGGAATCTGAAATAGGAAAGGAATATGATGTTTATCTTGAACCCACCCAGGCTTATGGCGAAAGGAATTCTGATCTATTAAAAATTCATTCCTGGAAAGAATTTGATAGAAATAAAATCGTACCGGAACCTGGAAAATACATAACATTGAATGGTAACAAGGGTAAGGTTATTTCTGTCAGTCCGGGTAGAATTCTGGTTGATTACAATCATCCCCTTGCAGGCAAGAAGGTTCATTACAGGTATACAGTAAAGGAAATTGTCGATGGCCTCGAAAATAAAACAAAGGCAATGATAGAGCTGGGATACAACAAAGATCTCGATAAATTTTCAATAAAAATATATGATGACAGGATGGAAATAATTGTGCCTGATTCATGCAAATATGGAGGGGACTGGACCGTGGCCAAATTCTATATTATTGGCTTCATAAGGGATTTCTTCGATAAACCAATAAATATTACAGAAATTTATAATCCTCCTGAAAAAGCCAAACCGATGGAAAAAGAAAACAGAAATGAAAACCCTGAAGAGAAGAATAATAGAGAAAATGTAGAAGAAAATAAAAATTAAAATTTTAAAATTATTTATTTTTTATTTTGCTGTTTTACGTTTTTATTTGTTTTTTTGCCTGCAGTGAATTTCCATGCTACTATGGCCACTACTATTATGATAATTATTATAGAAGCTATTATGGCTGGAAGTTTCCATGCTGCCTCTGAAACCGGTATTACCTTTGTCTGTACATTATCTCCGAGATACATTTTTGGTTCTGCGGGTGTATATGCCACAAATTTCAACGTGAAGTTTCCTGCGGATGGAGGTGTCCATGATATTTTTACCATTTGAGTCTTGTTTTCAAGCAAGTTTGTGTATGTTTTGTTTAAAACAACTTTATTGTTAACATAGAGTGCCACGGTATATGTTGTTGCAGGTGCATTGCCTGTATTCGTAACATTCACATAAAATGTTCCTGTGGATCCCTCAGTGAAATTCCCATGCCATGTTACGTTATTTATTATGAGATCAGGAGCAACTGGCACTACCGTCAGATTCCTTACTGTTACATTGTAGTTTCCTGACCTGTCGCTGATATTAAGCATTATCTCATATGTTCCATACTGTGAAAATTTCAGTGTAACGCTAGGAGATGTCATATTACCTGAAATAATTGTATAGTTTGAATTTGGAGACAGGATCTTGTTTCCGGATTTTACTGTCCAGTTATACATTACTACCGTACCATTCTGAGGATCATATGTTCCATTTGAGCTTAACGTTACATTGTTTCCCTGGAGAATCTGTGTAACGGATTTACCTGTTGAATTTAAGAATGTTATTACAGGTACTGGTTTAAGTGTATCTTTTACGAATACCGGTATTGAAACCGTTACAGAATTATTTACCTGATCAGAATATGTCACATTTATCCAGTCAAGCTTATTCCTTGTAGGGTAACCAAATGTATATGTTATTGATTTTCCTGTATATTTTGTTCCATCAATATTCCATATAACATATATCTGTGAATATGATTTGGTCTGACCATTCAGCGTATCCTGTATATCGGTTACCTTTAGATTAAGCTGAACCTCTTCATTTACGGTGATTTCTGGAAGTGATACTTTATAGTTGGAAACTGAGACTGAACTTGATGTATTTTTATATTTATAAAATACGCTAGAATTTGAATAATAAACATTCCATGAAATTACCGACGTACTGTTTGAAAGTACAGATATCTGTGAATAGGATGTCGGATAAGCACCATCGGCATAAACATACAAGTATGTTGAATTTGTATTATTTCCAACATCAGTAATCGAAAGCATAACCTTATGTATTCCCGCTGAGTATGTATATGTAAGATTACTATCTCCTACACCATTAAGGTATGTAGATCCATCAACACTCCAGTTGAATGTCATCTGTTTCCATGTGTACCACTGTCTAACCATATCTATGGGAACACTGCTTGCATTAATTGAAACGGTTTTTCCTGCAGGAACAATTATGGTAAAATTGGATGATGAAGAATTCAGTATGTAATTTCTTGAAGTAATAATATTGTTCCAGTATAAATTAACTGTTGATGCACTTAAAACAATCTGTGGTGATTTTCTCTGTTTCAGTATCATGGTTACATATGGAGTATTTGGATTATAAACATGTATGGTGTTAATGTATCCAGAAGACTGCGCATTGGTGATGTTATTTGAAAGCTCATACTCCGCAGGAATATTCACATAATAATTATATATATTATATCCACCAAGATAATTGTTAACTGTTGTGTTCATTGTAATCTGTATTCCCGAAGATGATCTGTTAAGCATTCCGGCATTGATGGATGCATTATAATAAACTGCACTTAGTGTTACGGTAAATCCCTGATAATTTATTACAAATGGTGAGACTGAGGAGGATATTTTATTGTAAACATAACTGTTAACTTCCATCATATTATTTGTATAATAATTGATGGAATTCTGGAAGAATTGCTGAAAGCTAACTGAATTCAGATTATTTTCCATTATCTGATAATAGAGTATATCAGAATCTGAATATGGAAGGGCTGTGAATATTGTTTTGTTATTTATCGTTATTGTTTCATTGTAATATATATACTTGAAGTCATTTGAAAAAGTATAATAATAGTTCCAGTATGTTTTAACAGGATTCAGCTGAATACTTGAATATCCGGGATTTGTGATTTGAGAAACTGAATATCCATCGGATGTTACATACATCTGGTAATTTCCATTCACGTAAAAGTTGTAAATTCCTGAATTGTATTTTATAACAAATACTATACTGTTATTTGATACAAGATCAACATATGTATTCTGGGAAATTAAATTTCCACTGGATGAATTTTCAACGATACCGAAATAATGGGTAAATCCTGAAAGATCAATGTTTGATGAATATGGTGGTGTAATTACCATATAATAGTCATTTATTGCCCCACCACTGTTATTCGTTATCTTGATTACAGTCTCGGTGGGAGGTGCGCTGAATGAAATATTTCCTGCTGTTCCTGTGTAACCAGAATAAAATATAAGGGAACTTCCATAATAGGCTGACACCATTGTGTGGTTCAATGGCTGGCCATTGTTTAATATGTTTAACTCAACCTTCTGATTCAACGGATATCTGTTGACATTTATGCTGGAGATATTCGCACCTGAGCTTGTTAAGGTTACGGGAACGCTGGAGGTAGTATAAATGTAATTTCCAAGCATCTGACTGTCAATTCTGAGTATATAATTTCCAAGAGGTATGCCCGAAAATGAAACCACAGGATTGGAATTCTGTTTATTAATAATATTACCCGAATAATCCATAAGTTCAACATTCAATCCATTAACATAACCACTTCCTCCAGTAACCAGATCATGATAAACTACAGCAACATTAAGCGTACCCATCTCTACATCTGCCATACCATTACCGGAGACAATTATCATACTGCCCGCCAGTAACGTGACGATCACTGCTAACACTATCGTTTTCTCAATAATTAATGATTTCAAATATCATCCCTCCACTTTATATAAGGGAATTAAACTGGATAAATTAACCATTATTAAATACTTTTTGGTATTTCTATTTTAAATTAAGAAAGGATTTAAGATAATATAATTCTATTCTTTTAATAGTAAATCCAATATTTTTATAATGATGTAATTTAAAAATGAAAAAATCTATAATGACAATTTTAATTTTAAATTTCGATTGAAATGGAAGATATATGGGTTGAAAAATACAGGCCTGTTAAACTTGAAGACATTAAAGGTCAGAATTTCATTGTTGAAAGATTAAAAGCATATGCCAAAAATAAAAACATGCCACATTTACTTTTTGCAGGTCCACCGGGTACAGGAAAAACCACCAGTGCCATTGCCCTTGCAATAGCCCTGTATGGTGAAAACTGGAAAAATAAGTTTCACGAACTTAATGCGAGTGATGAAAGGGGAATAGATATAGTCAGGAATCAGATAAAGGATTTTGCACGGACAGCCCCCTCAGGAGATGTCCCATTCAAAATTATTTTTCTTGATGAAGCCGATCATCTCACAGCCGATGCACAGGCAGCTCTAAGGAGAACAATGGAAAAATTTTCAAAGACATGCAGATTCATTTTATCATGCAATTATTCATCAAAAATAATAGAACCCATACAGTCCAGGACCAGCGTGTTCAGATTCAGGTCACTGACGGAAGATGACGTTATAGAGAGATTAAAATACATTTCACAGAATGAGAAAATTGATGTTGATGAGGATGCATTCAAGGCCATATATGCAATTACAAATGGAGATATGAGGAAGGCAATAAATTTACTTCAGGCAGCAGCTTCAATGGGGAGAGAAATAAATGCAGATACGATATACCGTGCTTCGGGATTGCCAAGCCGTGAAATGATAAAAAATCTCCTTGAAAAATCTTTGATTGATGGTGATTTTCTTGGTGCCAGGGATTTTCTTACAAAAATGTTGACAGAAAATGGTTTTTCCGCAGATGACATAATCAAACAGATACATTCAGAATTATTCAGAATGAACATACCCGAGGAAATTCTTATAGAAATAATAGATAAACTTGCAGAAATAAATTTCATGATTTCCGAGGGTGCTGATGAAAGAATAAATATGGATGCCCTTGTGGCCAAATTAACATTCTATTCAAGGAAGATTGAAAATAAAGTTGAAAAGTGAAAAGAATAAATTTTTAAAAAATTCAAAATCTATAAATATAGAATTTCTATAAAGATATAATAAAATAAAGCCGCCGTAGCTTAGCCGGTGGAGCGCCCGGCTGTTAACCGGGAGGTCGTCGGTTCGAACCCGACCGGCGGCGCCTTATTCCAATTATTTTGAAGATATCTGGGCTGCCCTCTGTTTATAAATTTTTAGTATGTCCCCCATAGTTATTATACCAAGAAATCTGCCTTTTTCGATCACGGGAGCCCATGTAGCCTTTATGGATGACATTACATTCCAGACATCTTCGGCTGATGAATCCACATGCACATATGTTATACCCGTTTTTAAAAAATTTTTTACAGAAATTTTATCGTTTGTGATATCTGCAAGATATACTATTCCAATAAAACTATTATTATCATCAACCACGGGAAGGGAAAGAATGCCATGAATGTTCATAATGGTTCGTGCCTTCCTGCCATCTTCATTTATGTTTATTTTTATATCCCTTAGGGGTATTTCTTTAACCTTTATATCTGCCAAAATTGGTGTATTGAATTCTCCCCTGTGTGCTGGGGAATCCTTTCTTGTTGGCACCTGAGATCTGTAAATGGAATAATCACCGGAAATGAAATATGAAGCTGCTACTGCTATCATGGCTGCTGGAAGTAGCTGCATGCTTCCTGTCATTTCTATTACCATTATCATAACTGAAATAGGAACCTTGCCTGCTGCACCAAAAAATGAAAGCATACCAATTATAACAAAAGGTACATATGAAACAACCAGAAATGGAAAAAAATAACGAAAGAAAATGCTGAACAACAAACCTATCGATGCACCAATCACCATTCCAGGAGCAAAGACCCCACCACTTCCCCCTGATCCAATTGAAAATGATGTGGCCAATATTTTCATCAGTGGTAAAAATATAAGTATAATGATGAGGGGAAGACCAAATGTCGGTATCATATCAATATTATTGGACATGAATATCTGAACCCATCCATATCCAACCCCAAGAACTTCAGGAAATAACAGTGCAATTATTCCTGTTATCAATCCCCCCAATGCAGGTTTGAGGTATCTGTTCATTCTTAATTTTTTAAAAAAATCATGAATTTTGTAGAATGATTTGACGTAAAAAATTGCCGATAATCCTGTTATGATGCCCAGTATAAAATATAATGGAAGTCTGAATGGATTGAATGATCCCGTATAATATCCGAAGATTGGGGTAAAGCCAACAAACAACCCGAATATTGAATATCCTATGGCCGAAGCTATTAAACTTGGATATATGATCTCTGGTTCAATATCCCTCTTATATAGGATTTCGGCACCCAAAATTGCGCCTCCTATGGGTGCCTTGAATATTGTACCTATGCCCGCCCCTATACCAACGGCAACTGCCCTCCTTCTATCTTCGGGGCTTAGATGCAATATATCTGAAACTATAGACCCGAGTCCAGAGGATATCTGTGCTGTTGGCCCTTCTCTTCCTGCACTTCCTCCTGAACCTATTGTAATCGCTGATGCAACTATCTTTACTGGAATTACAATCTTCCTCACTTTTCCCTGTCTGTTATGGTATGTATCTATTGCGGCATCTGTACCATGTCCCTCTGCTTCAGGAGCCAGTTTAAAAACCAATAATCCAGAAAATAAACCACCTATCATTGTTGAAACGGGTATTAAAAAATATCTCCATGTATCCATTTTAAAATAGACCTGTCCTCCTTCACCAATCGGGCTTGGAAGGGATATATTTAAAAACAAATTCATGAAAAGATATGAAAAAAATAGAATCGTGTAATAGAACAACAGTGATCCAAAACCGGCAATAATTCCTATTATTGTGGCTACTATGAACCATCTCTGAAGATATGGCATATCCACAATTTTCTTCATTCAAATTTTTTATGCTAATAGGTTATTTAAAAATTGTTTATTTTGAATTATTTACAATATTTTTTATTGACTTTCAATTAAATATTTTGGATCACACATTATCCTTTTTAATTATTATCGTTCACGCTCATCCCGAGGTTGTTCCTGCCTACGAGCCAACAAAAATTCTGTATTCCAGACTCGCCTGCCTATCTTCCATGGTAATCATGATACTTGAAGCTAAAATGAATATATTAACTCGTTCTTATAAAAAAATGTAACAATTGTACCAGTTGATAGAGGGGTATACGGATTCGATATATTTCCTATCTTTTGGGAAATACAGATTGTGTCATTGT
>JAGDXR010000067.1 GCA_023261745.1 Thermoplasmata archaeon
ATCATTTCACCTGATTCCCATAATTTATGAGAATATTTAAAATTTTCTTATAATTATGATGAAAATTTTAAAAAATTTTCAAATGATATATTGATCAAACACTCATTATTTAAACTGATACTGATCATGATGATATTTTTAATAAGACATATGGAAAATTGTTTAAATTATTTTTACAATAACAAAAATAAAAAATAATGAATTATTTTAAAATATTAGGGTGGAACAAGGGAGAGAAGAGTAATCTGCTTTCCCTTATAGGATATTTCAAATCCTATATTGCTTCCTGCATAATATGGATTAACAGGGCCAATGAATTTCAGAAGTATTATAAATGAATCACCATTTCCGAATACGGTATCGTTTTTGGAATTAAAATATATATTGGCAGATGTTATGTTTCCCTGATAAACGTCCGCAGATTTGTTTGAAAGTGTTATTATGTTAAACTCAGCAAGCATGGTGTTATTGTTTAAATCTAATATGGTTATGTTAAATGGAACAGGAAGATATCCAGGATCAAATTTTACGAGCGATAAATTCAGTTCAGCCGTGTTATTGTTAAATGCAGTATTATAACTAATTGTTAGATGGAGTCCATAAACATAATTTGTATCGCCGATCATACCGGTAATATTGTCCATGTATCCTGTATGACTTATCGTTAATCCTGTACCTATCCATGACATCACATTAAAGTATGAGGGTTTTAACAGAAGAGCATTCCCCACAAATGAAATTTCTGCATAGACAACATCCATCTGAACACCATTCTGTATCTCTCCGCCCACAGGTAACGATGGAAATAAAACAACATATGCATCGCTGTTATTTGTCTGGGATGAACTCCAGAAATTTCCCACTTCCAGAATTCCTGATATTCCGTTACCCTTGGGATAATGAATATAATAATTCCCGGAATAATGGAACATCTGGGTCTCATTCAAATAAATGTTCATGCCTGACATTGAGAGTGTTGATGGATTGCTCATGGTCACGTTCATATAAACCATTGCAAGTGTTGTGCTTGTACTTCCTGCTCTGTATATTGGTGCAAGGTTACCGGTTAATACATTTGTATAGCCGATGGGACCTGTTTTTCCTGATCCTCCAAGAGGATTCACAATAATCACCACTGATGCAACTGCTCCAATGACTATGACTATTATTATTGCTGTAATTATACTATTCATATTTTTTCAATTATAAATAATTATTATTTAAATTTTTTTAATAATATTTCAAATAATTAATTTTTTAATTTTCTCTAAACTCTGAAATTCAGCATCCAGAATTAAATTTTTATAAATTCAATCAATTTTTTAAATGCCATCATCCTGTGAGAATATCTGTTTTTCTCCTCAATATCCATCTCGGAAAAAGTTCTTTCACTTCCCTCCGGAATAAAGATGGGGTCAAATCCAAATCCCTTTTTTCCTTTTATTTCATGGGATATCTTCCCTTCTGTGACTCCCCTGAAGAGATAATTCTGGCCATCCATCCTTAAACCTATTACAGCCACAAACACAGCTTGCCTTTCCCTGATATTTTTCATTAAATCCATTATTCCTTCATTACCTATTGTTCTGTTAACATATGATGAATATGGTCCGGGAAATCCTTTTAGGGATTTAATGTAAAGGCCACTGTCTTCCAACATGAAAGGTTCATGGATCTTTCCAGTAAGTGCATTCAGGGAAAACAGTGCGACGTTTTCCACATCATCATCCTGAATCTCGACATATTCCGTATTTACCCATTCAACTTCCATATTTTCATTTCTAAAAAGCAATCTGTATTCTTCGAATTTATGTTTATTATGAGTCACAAGATGAATTTTCATGAATATCTCCTCCGCATCTCAATCTTTTTAAGGTTTTCAATTACTTCCTCTGCATGTTTAAAATTTTTTCTGTATGTCTCGGTAATGATATCAAAATCCGAATAAAATTTCGAATGAGAGCTTCTAATTGATTCCTTAAGCAGATGAAGATCCTCCGACATATCCTCAATTTCTGCATTTAAATTACCCATTGAAAAATCTATTACATATAAATCTGAATCTTTATATATGATGTTGCTCGTGGTCATGTCACCATGAGATATCTTTCCATGGTGTAATCTTGAAAGTATAATGCCCATCTTTTCCGCAATTATTTTCCTTTCATCTTCATGAAGATTGTTGTATATTTCTCTCAGATTTTTTCCTTCTATATATTCCATTTCAATGATTCCATTCTCAAGGTCTATGTCGAATATGTAAGGTATAAATTCATAATATTTTTTTGCTTCATGTATTATTTTCGCCTCCTTTTTTATTCTTTCCTTTCTTATTTTTTCATCTATTTCATCAATTCTGTATTTCTTACGAATCCTTATTTTTTTAACCGAACTCATGCCAAGGTATCGAGAAATTTCAATTTTTGCCTCCGCACCAGGCATGATGTCATACGTTCTGTAGTGCATATTTCCTTTAACCCATGCAGCATCCACTGAATCAACCCTGAATTTCTGATCTATTTCAGTATTCTCTATTTCCATTCTTATTCCACTTTCATACATTATTTTTCCAAGATATGCAATCATTACACCATTATCAACACAGAGGTCCGGCGGAGGTACATAAAATTTTATATCCCTTTCCTCTGCAAGGGTTCGGAATATTTCTTGCACCCGCCTGTTTCTTGCAACTCCTCCTGCAATCAAAATCTCATCCTTTTTGAGATGAGTGAGCGCTCTTTCAGTTACCTCAGCCATCATGGAAAATACTGTTTCCTGGATTGAATAAGAGAGATCTTCAATCTTTTCACCCCTTTTTAGATAAGAAAGGACAGCAGTCAGAATGCCCGAAAATGCCACATCCATTCCCTTAACGGTATAAGGTAGGGAGAGATATTTTTTACCTGATCTGGCCAGTTCCTCTATCCTTGGCCCTCCAGGAAATGGGATCCCCGCTTCACGTGCGAATTTGTCGAGCATGTTCCCAATGCCTATATCCAGCGTTTCACCAAAAACACGGTACCTGCCATTTGAATAAGAGATTATCTGTGTATTTCCACCTGAAAGATATGCCATTACAGGATCTTCTGCACCAGTAGAAAACTTTCCTATTTCAAGGTGCGCAATGGAATGGTTAACACCTATTATCGGGATATTCAGTTTAAGTGAAATGGCCCTGGCAGCAGTTGCAACAGTTCTTAGGCAGGGTCCAAGACCAGGTCCTTTTGAAAATGATACAAGATCAATATCCTTTATTTCTATCCCTGAAATTTTGAGTGCTTCATTCAGCGCTGGGATAAAATTCTCATAATGGTGAACTGCGGCCTCTCTTGGATGTATTCCTCCTTTTGATGGCCTGTACATTTTTATTATATTTGCCCTTATTTTATCATTTTCAATTATTCCTATTCCTAGGGTATGTGCAGTTCCCTCAATGCCGAGTACCATCATTTTTATCTACTCCCATCCACATAAAATATTGTATCCATGAAATACCTTTCAGGTATTTTTCCATTCAGGACATAAGAAGCCTCCGTGACTGTAAGAACAATTTTTTTGAAATTTTCCTGATCATCTATGGATACCCTTGGACATGCTGTATTTATGAAACAATCGTATGGGAGATTTTCCAGTTTATAGCTATTTATTTCATCCATCAGAATGATGTCTCCACCTTTCCCACCTTTTATTGCCATATCCCGGAGTTTACTGGCAATAAAATTCCTGGACTGTCCTATCTTCCTGGAAACTATTATACCAAAATTTCTGCATTTCATTGCCCTTTCCATTAGGGCATATCTCTTTCTTACAAAACTCTCATTATTTATTTCGATTAATTCTCCGCTGTATGGATTAAGGGAAAACGTTTTTTTACCTGAATAGAGTGATAATCCCAGGGGATGAAAAATTCCGTCGGTGAGTACAACATTGCAGTCCACTGACCTTATATTATCATATGATGAAAAATTACATCCCAGAAGCTGTCCTGGATATTTTAACCTTGAGTCTCCAATTCCAATGAATACTGTAAATTTTTCATTTTCAAAATATTCTTTTAATTTATTTAATTCATTAACGTACTGAACGGATGCAAATAATCCTATTTTTATGCATCCCTTTTTTCTCAGAATGTTTGAATCCGGATATTTTTGAATGTTTTTAAAATATTCAAGAAAATATGTTTTTTTCAATAAGGGCATGTTGGGAATTGCAGAATGCCCTATGTGTATTATTGCATCCACATGACATTCCTGACATGAATCACATGAACCGTACACATTTTCACCGGAAAATTCCATATCAAAGCCTTCAAAAATTTCTTTGATATCCTTGATATAATACTTCAATCCCTCGGGCAGCTCTACCAGAATTTTTCTTATACCTAAATTTTGCATTTCTTCCTTAATTTTTTTGAGTTCATCGATCATATTTTCGATTGAAGATCTTTTAAGTCCTTAATGAATTTTTCCAGGGAAATTCTGTTTACATGTGGCATCAGTACTATTCTGATCGAATCATATCTTTCTATTGGGGATACAATCCATTTCGGATAGAGTTTTTTTACTGTTTTTCTGACATTCCGTATTTTTATGTTTACAATGTTCATTACAGGTTCTAACAGTAATTCAAACCTGTTATCCAGTGAAATATCCCTCAGGAATCTTGTGTTTTCCATGCAATATTTAACAATGTCCATATAACCTTCAATTCCAAGATATTTTATGTTTGCATATGCTGAAGCTATGGATGCACTGTTCCTAGTCCCAAGAAGAGTAGAACTCCTTGTTTTTGTAAGATATGGTGATGGAATCTCTATTTTTCTGTACAGCCCCTTTCTTGTTAGAAGAACACTTGAAGGTGTTGTTGCCAGACCCATTTTATGAGGATCTATGGATATGGTTTTGACATAATCAAACCTGAAATCATAATCAGGTAGATTGTAATTCATCTTTTTCAGAAAGGGTATGACATAACCACCAAATGCTGCATCGACGTGAAGAAATGCTCCTGATTTTCTTGATATATCGTTGAGCTTTGAAATGTTATCTATTGTTCCGAATTCCGTGGATCCTGCAACTCCAACAATGATATCATCTTCACCTGCATCAATTTTTGAATAATCTATGGTGAAATCATTTTTTAATGGTATTATCCTCACATTCATATTCATGAGGGATGCTGCTTTTAAAAATGAGAAATGTGCACTCTCCCCAACAATAAGGTTCCTTTTACCCATCATCTTTGCAATCCAGATCGAGGTAATGTTGGATTCCGTCCCTCCACTGAGTAATTTACCTTCAACATTTTTACCACTGTGCAATTTGGATAACCATCTCACAACATATTTTTCCATCTTTGAAGTACCGGGAAAAAGTTTGGGATTTCCCATGTTTGAATCGATGAAAAGGTTATGTGCCCAAATAGAAATGGGTAGTGGATGAGTGGTCATATAACCAATTATATTACCATCCTCATAATGGTAATCCATGAAATAATGGTAAAGAAGATGCCTTTTTACCCTGTTTTCATCCATGACCATTAATTATAGAAAATAAAATGGATAAATAAGTTTATTTAATTTCCTGAACAGGAGAAATGTAACATTCACTGAATATTGTCTTTATATTCTTTGGACCACTTCTTTCAGAGGGTATCAGGTAATCTGTATATGCATTTTTCCACATTTTATTCATATTTATTATATCTGACATTACCGTATTTGCAATCTTATCGTTTATCTGATCGAGATAATCAGAAAATCTCATCTTGGGATTGAAATTTCCCAATACCTGATCATTTTGAAATTCCTTGATATTTATTCTTGAATTGTGAACCTTTTTTAAATTATCCAAATATTGATTGAAATTTATGGGGGAATCTTCCTGATTGAATGGTTTAATCAGATATAAATTGACCCTTGGATATGAATAAGAAACTTTCTTGGCCTTCTCAAAATAGGTTGCTTTTACTTGATGTATTTCTGTGAAGAATTCCGTGATTTTCAGAGCAAAGGCGCTTCCGAACCCGCCACCTATTGCTGATACCATGTATAATCCATCTGCATTGTATAGTGTTTTTATGAATTCATTCGCGAAATTTTGCCTTTCATTGGTTTTGAATATTTTATCGAAGAGTTTCTCTCCTATTTTGATCTCCCTGTTTGTATCCTTATTACCATTTAAAATATCGCTCTTTATGATTATTGAAGTTACATGTACATCAATGTCAGGATCCAATTCCATGGTATTCATATAAATTGGTATTACATTGTTCAAACTTCTGTCCTTTTCAAAGTTGTCTTTTAAAATTTTTGAGAACTTTAACATAACATTTTTCCCAGCCCCGCCTAAAAAGATGACGGGTAAATTGACCTGAATTGAATTTTTAAAGCTTTCAAATTTTTCATCTTCCTGATTGACCGTTTTAATTGACACATCAATCATTCATCCCACCTCTCATTTTTGGCATGTTTTCTATTTTTAAAATTTTGATGTGCATTCATAAATTCTTTTAAAGCATCTATTTTGTGAATATTTTCTGTTATTGTATTTATGCGATCATTTAGGAATTCAGAAAAGATATTTTTGTCAATTATGTAATAGAACAGCGATTGATAAGCATTCTCAACACTGGGAAAAATACCGATATTAACCAGTTCACCCAGATTGTTAAATATGATGTCCCTTGGAATTCTCACTGAAACATAACTTGCTTCCTGATTGTTTTTTAGATATTCATCCCCATCAACTAGATTTTCTGAATCCTGACCATTAGAACCTTCAATATCCTTAGAATATTTTTTCACTGAAACATTATTCTCCCTATCCACTATCTCCTTGTATTTCAATGCGGCAATCCTCAGGAATTCAGACCTGTTTCTAAACTCAGGATGCCTGGCTATGAAATCATCGATATCCTCCAACTCGGTCGTCGAAATCCTCACTGATATTCTAGAATCACTTTTCATAATATTCCACCTTTGGGGGGTCGTTCCATTTGAAAAAGAGGAATTTCAATATAAAAATTTATCTGACAAATTCACCTTTAATTAATTATTGTATGACATATTCTAAAATTAATTTTATACTTTTAAAATCTTTATAAACAAAAATTTTATAAAAAATATTATTAATTTTATTAATTTAAATGTGTCATATGACATATTGTGTTTTTGGTATCCATGGTATGTCGTATTTACAAAATGGTATATCCATTATACACATTCCATATGCACAAATTTATATCTGTGGTTTTACAATTATTGAATGTGAAATTCATAGTGGATTCAATGCTCGGTAACCTTGCAAAATATCTTAGGTTTATGGGATATGATACATACTATGCAAAAAATGACATGAATGATAATGAAATTTTAAAAATATGTAAAAGTGAAAACAGAATTCTGATAACAAGAGATTATGAACTTTCAAAGAGATGCAATAATTCAGTTTATTTAGAAAAACACGAACTTGATTACCAGTTAAAATACATCATCAAAAAGTTCAATCTGAATTTTGAAAAAGTTTTAACAAGGTGTTCATTGTGCAACGAAGAGTTGATAAAAATAGAAAAGGAAAAAATCAGGGATCTTGTTCCTGAAAATGTGTATAATATATTCAATGAATTTTACATATGCCCTAAATGCAACAGAGTTTACTGGATGGGGTCACATACAAAAAATATCTTATTGAGACTGGAGGAGATAAAAAATGATAATTGAAGAACTGGATGAAAAGGAAAATTACATTAAAATAAGAATTACTAATTATGATGATCTGTGGTTCCTTTACAATTTCCTCGAAAATGGGGATAAAATAAAGGGTTATATTTTCAGGAAAGAGGAATCAAGAGAAGATTCCATTAGATCAAAAAAACAGGAAAGGGTAAAATATCACGTGACCTTAGAATTTAAAGAGGTGGAATTTCAGGAATTGCAGTTAAGGTTACGAATCAGGGGTGTTATAGTGTCCGGTCCTGAAGATCTTTTATACAGTAACCAGACAATGAACCTGTCCATAAACGACGAAATAGAAATTATAAAAAATAGCATGGACAGTTTTTTTTTAGAAGAAATCAAAAAATATGATGATTCGGAAAAAAAAGAAGCTGTTTTTATAGCGATTGATGATGAATATGCAACCATTGGCCATATAAATAATAACAGAATAAAAATAATCTCGGAAATAAGGCTGAACAGACAATCCAAGGATTTCAATGAAAAGGCTGAGGATAATTACAGAGACATAATATCCTTTCTCCAAAATATCGATGATAAAAAATCGATGATAATACTCCTGGGCCCAGGGTTCTGGAAGGAAAAACTTTTTGAACTGTTGGATGATGAATTAAAAAAACGAACAATCCTTGTTGATACTTCATATGCAGGGGAAACTGGAATAAATGAAGCAATGAGATCCGGTCTCCTTAAAAAATTGCTTGAAAAATTCAGAATAGAGATGGAATCTAACCTCATCAATGAATTTTTAACCGAAATAGGAAAGGAAGGATTTTATGCGTACGGTATAGAGGAAATTAAAAAGGCTTCGGAATATGGGGCCATAAAAAAATTGCTTGTTATTGACAGGTTGATAAGGGATGAAAACATAAAAAACATCATGAAATCCGCGGAGATGTCAGGTGCTGAGATCCACATAATAAACTCAAAAACAGATTATGGAAAAATATTGAATAATCTTGGTGGTATAGGCGCTATTTTGAGATTCAGAATAGATTAATTTTTATCCATCCCTCACCCCTTCATCAGATATCTGGATTACAACCTCACCTTCGGGATATGCAGGGGAATCAATCAACCTTGCAATCCTTTTTTCGCCCTTACTCCTTCTAAGGGATATCCTGAACGTCGCCGTATGTCCTACGATATTGCCTCCGATTGGCTGGTTAGGATCACCGTAAAAAACATCCGGCCTTGCAGATACCTGATTTGTTACTGCAACAACTGCATTGTAAACATCCGCAAACCTTAAAAGATCATGCATGTGCCTGTTAAGCATCTGCTGCCTTTCGGCTAGGGATGACCTTCCTGAATATTCAACCCTAAAATGTGCCGTTAAAGAATCAACAGCAATCAGCCTTATTGGATGTTCCTTTGCTATTTCAAAAGCTTTGTCAACAAGAAGCATCTGATGGCTTGAATTATATGCCCTGGCAACATGTATTCTTTTCAGGACATCTTCGGGATTCAGGTTGAGTGCCTTTGACATTGATGAAATCCTCTCTGGCCTGAATGTATTTTCCGTATCTATCAGCAGAGCTTCACCGTTCAGACCTCCCTTTTCCTCCGGAAGTGTCACATTCACAAGAAGCTGATGTATGATCTGGGTTTTCCCTGAACCAAATGGGCCAAAAAATTCTGTTATTGATTGTGTTTCAAGTCCTCCTCCAACCAGACTGTCCAGTGCCTGTGAACCTGTAGTTAATTTTGCTATGTGTTTTCTCTTTTCCAATATCTGGTCTCCCTGGACAAAATTTCCAATGTCAGCAAATTTTCTTGCCGCTTCGAGTATTTTTCTTGCCTGGTTTTCAGAAATTTCAGCTATTGCCACGAGATCCGCAAGAGGCATAACAGCAAGTTCTATTATGTCAGTTATGCCCGCATCTCTCAATTTCTGAGCTGTTGCTTCGCCGATTCCCGGAATATCCTCAAGAGTCTCTACCTTTTTTTCCTTTGCCACTTTCAAACACCATTCATATTCCTTTTGAATATACGTATTCCATCAGGTCTACCAACCTGCAGGCATATCCATATTCGTTATCATACCATGATATCACTCTTATTAAATTTTCTCCGACAACATCTGTAAGCTCGGAATCAACAATGCTTGAATGCGGATTTCCCTTGAAATCCATGGAAACCAGTGGTTCATGGACTACCTGTAATATACCCTTCATCCTTCCGTTTGCCCACTTTTCAAATGTTCTGTTAACCTCATCCTTATTCGTGGACTTTTTAACAAGGGCTACAAAATCTACAATACTGACCGTTGATGTAGGTACCCTCATTGATAATGCATGGAACTTACCCTTCATTTCAGGGATGACAACTTCGACAGATTTTGAGGCTCCAGTAGATGTTGGGATTATTGACTGCCCAGCGGCCCTCATCCTCCTAAAATCCTTGTGTGGGGCATCCTGCAATCTCTGGTCCATGGTTACGGAGTGCACCGTATTCATATATGATTTTTCTATTCCAAATTCATCATTTATTACCTTAACAAGAGGTGTAATGCAATTTGTTGTGCATGAACCATTAGATATTATTCTGTGTTTTGATGGATCATACTTTTCCTCATTTACTCCCATGACTATTGTAATATCTTCATTTTTAGCAGGAGCGGAAATTATGACTTTTTTTGCCCCAGCCTGGAGATGAGCGGATGCTTTCTGGCCATCTGTAAATACACCCGTTGACTCTATTACAAGATCTACATTGAGATCCTTCCACGGCAATTTAATTGGGTCCTTCTCCATAAATGTCAATATTTTCTTTCCATTTACCGATATGTAATTTTCTCCCGGTTGAACTTCAGCATTCAGGGTTCCATAGTTGCTATCATATTTTAAAAGATGAGCAAGCTGCTTTGCTTCAACTAGGTCATTTATGGCAACAATATCAAGGTTAGGATGGTTCATTGCAATTCTGAATGTTAATCTGCCTATCCTTCCAAAACCATTGATTGCTACTCTTAAAACCATTATAATATCACCATATAAGAAATCGGATAGTA
>JAGDXR010000028.1 GCA_023261745.1 Thermoplasmata archaeon
GTTCGGAATGGGACCGGGTGTTTCCCTATCCCCTATGACCGTCACTCCGTATTTTCACTTTAAAACAAAGATGTATTAAAACATTTTTTTATGGGTAATAAAAATTAAAAAACTTATATTTATTTTGTAACAATGTTAATCAGTTCAACATAAAAATAAAGTGGTTTCCCTGCAAGATAAAAGTTATAATTCAGGGCGATTCTGTTGTTCTGAATAGATGAAACATAAACACCATTTGGAAGAACTGTATTGTTCTGCGTTATAATGTTTAATTTGATATCTGTCTGGTTTGAATATGTGACCCTGTAAGCATATGTGACATTTGTCCCGTAGGGATAGTATATCTGGTTAAGCTGTGCATCATTCATTATCAGAACGGAATTGTTCAAAGAATTAACTGAAATGACAATGTCATTCCACCCGAATTCATTGTCCCTTGCGGTCATTCCGGTAAGGGGAGTTTGCCCTGTCCTGTTCTTGAATTCATTTATGGATATTTCCTGATACCTTGGAATATTTTCGGTTGCATTCAGATAAACTATTTTTGAACTGTTGTATGGGTATCCGAGTGATGGTGGTACGTATATTATACCCTTTTCACCAACTGTCCAGTTCAATATGCCCAAACTCAATCCCTTTATGACCTGGTCTGACCCAACTGTGAAATTGAACGGATAAAACGGTGGATGGTACCGGAATATCGGTGCCTTGATATATGTCTGATTATTCTGAGCAACATATTTTATATTTGTATCAAATATATATTTTGTACCGTTTATTATGATAAATCCATAATAATAAATCGAGACGGTATATCCATTTTTAACATAATCTGAATAATTTGGTTTATAGGACAGTGACTGATAACCAAAGTATGTGCCAACAACTGCAATGATCAAAACCAGTATTATTGTTATAGCATAGTATACTGCCTTCATTGTAAATCCATAAATACAATTTTAATAAATATTTTTCCTAAGGGAAAAAATGTGGGGGATAAATAAATATAAGAAAAAATGGTTTTAGTTCTGATGGAAGATCTGGAAATAAAAATAAGGGATATTGTTCAGAAGCACAGGAAATCAAAATCTCCCCTGAATTTGCCGGAAAACTTTTATTCTTATGCCGAAGAAAACATAAAATTTCTGAGGGATGAGATGACCAGGTACGTTCAGGAAGGAAAAACGGAAGAATACATGGAAATAAAGGAAAAGGTTGAAAGAATAGAGAAACAGATAAAGGAACTGAAAATGATAAGACTTAAAATGATATTTGGCATGGCAATGGACTATGTTTTTCTGAAGAAGAATCCAGATACTACAAATCTGACCTCGGGTGAAATTGAAACATACGAAAATTTCAATGATGTCATTAATGCTTTCATTCAGAGCAGGAAAAATGAGATATCTGAAAGGAATGAAAAAGTTGAAGAAAATGAAACAAAGATTGAGGAAAAGAAGATTTATTATAACATTGTGAGAATTTTAAAAGATTTTCCTCCGGATGAAAAGCTCAGAGTTTATGAGGGTGATATAGTAATAAAAAAGGAGGATGTTTTAACGGTTCCATCGAAGCTTGCTGAAATTTTAAAAAATAACGGGTATGCAGATATTGTGGATACTATAGAAGTGGAAGAGACCCGGTGATCTTATCAAGAATATCCTCCCTTTCGGGACCTGCACCTATCACTGTTATCGTACCGGGTTCAAGCTGAGTCAATCCGGCATCGCTTATCACACAGCTGTTTATTCTTTCATGATCAAACCTTTTTTTGTATTCCATCATTTCATCAAGCGTTTTTACTTTCAGGGCAACCTTTTTCTGACCTTCAGAATACCATACATTGAAAGACCTGAAATCCGTGAGGTAGGATTTCATGGCACATGATACGGCAGCATGTGCGACCTGAACTGCCGTCTTTCCCTTTGACATTTTAATATCCATCCTTACAAGTATCACCATTTTATACATCAAATCTGCATAGTGCAATATATTATAAATAGTTCTATCATAAAATATATATACTAAAAATTATTTTATTTAGATGAAATGAAGAAACCAATTTCTGGATTGCCGAAAGAATTGAGTGGCCTAGATGAGGTTCCTGGACAGCAGGTTTTGAAGGTTTATATTGATCGCAGAAGGTATGGAAAAACAATGACAATCATTGAGGGTTTTGATTCTTCCACGGACCTCAAGGAACTTGCAAAGGAATTGAAACACAGCGTATCTACCGGCGGAACCTTCAAGGATGAGAGAATTGAATTACAGGGAGATCACAGGGAAAAGGTCAAGAGAATTTTAGAGGAAATGGGGTATGTAATAGAGGATAAATAGACAATCGTCTAATATTAAATTAAACAAACGTTAAATATTTATCCCCCTACGGGATATCTTTTTTGGTGTGATCGATGGTAGGTATTGTTAGTTATGGGTCCTATATCCCCAGGTGGAGGATTAAGGTAGAGGAAATAGCAAGGGTATGGGGAGAGGATGCGGAGGATATAAAGAGCGGTCTTTTCATATACAGCAAGAGTGTCCCGGGTCCGGATGAGGATACTGCAACAATTTCCGTTGAGGCTCTCAGAAATGCAATGAACAGGAAATCCGTAAAGGATGTAGGTGCGGTATACGTTGGCTCAGAATCACATCCATATGCTGTTAAACCAACATCAACAATTGTGGCAGAGGCAATGGGTTTTACACCTGAAATTACAGCGGCGGATTATGAATTTGCATGCAAGGCGGGTACGGCTGCAATGCAGAGTGTTATGGGGATGGTTGAATCCGGGATGATAAAAAACGGTATTGCGATTGGAGCGGACACGAGTCAGGGAGCGCCTGGAGATGCCCTGGAATATTCAGCTGCGGCAGGTGGAACCGCTTTCATCATAGGGAATGACAACACAATAGCTGATATCAAAAGAACATATTCTGTGACAACGGACACACCAGATTTCTGGAGAAGGGAAGGGCAGGATTATCCCAGGCACGGCGGAAGGTTTACGGGAGAACCGGCGTATTTCAGGCATGTTACATCCGTTGCAAAGAAAATAATGGAACTCATGGGCACAAAACCTGAGGATTATACTTATGCTGTATTCCATCAGCCAAATGGAAAATTTCCCACAAGGGCTGCAAGGATGCTCGGGTTTAAGGAGAGTCAGATAAAGCAGGGCCTCATAGTACCATACATAGGGAATACGTATTCCGGATCAATGATAACGGGATTATCAGCGATACTCGACATAGCGAAACCAGAGGACAGGATCCTGGCCGTATCATTCGGTTCAGGGGCAGGAAGCGATGGTTTTCACATTGAGATCACCAAAAACATGGAAGATTATCGCAGGGAAAATGCAAAGGCGGTCTGGAAGCAGATAGAAAGTGGGAAATACATTGACTATGCGATATATACAAAATTCAAGAAGAAGATAAAGATGGGTGATTGAAATGAGGGATGTTTACATAATAGGTATTGGGCAGACAAAATACGGTGAACACTGGGAAAAATCATTGAGGGCGCTTGTTGTAGAGGCCGGATTAAAGGCCATAGAGGATGCCAATATATATTCAAAGGAAATACAGGCAATATTTGGCGGAAACATGAGTGCGGGCAGCACAATATACCAGGATAATATAGGATCCTTAATATCCGATTTTTCCGGATTATCCGTAAACAGGATACCTGCAATGAGGATTGAAAACGGCAGTGCAAGCGGAGGTGCGGCCGTGCATGCGGGATTTGTATCCGTTGCATCGGGGTTTTATGATACCGTTCTTGTTGGTGGAGTTGAAAAGTTAACGGATGTGTCAATGGAAGACCAGGCGGAAATCGTTTCGGGAGAGGTCGACCAGGAATGGGAACTATTCAATGGTGGAACGCTGGCAGGGCTGCAGGCTCTCATGGCAAGAAGGTACATGCACGAATACGGCGCAAAGAGGGAAGAGATTGCCATGCTTCCCGTATTATCTCATGAACACGGGTCTGAAAATCCATACGCCCATTTCAGAAACAGGATCAAGGTTGAGGATGTGATCAATGCCACAATGGTTGCAGATCCATTAACGATGCTTGACATGGCGCCTGCATCTGATGGAGCAGCTGTCCTGATACTTGCAAGCGAGGAAAAGGTCAGGCAGATCAAACCTGAAGTGAAAATAAAGATTTCTGGATCTGCCATGTCATCAGATTTCATGAGTCTTCAGTCAAGGGAGAATCTTCTGGAATTAAAGGCAGTTAGGGATTCCACGGAAAAGGCACTGAAAATGTCAAAATCGGACATAAAGAGGGTAAAAATTGTTGAAACTCATGATTCTTCTTCAATCATGGGTCTCCTCATACTTGAGGAGATAGGATTATTCCCCAAGGGAAAGGCAGGAAAGTATCTTGAGGAAGGTTATGGGCATAAGGATAGCAGGGTTGCAATAAACACATCTGGCGGGTTGAAGGCAAAGGGACATCCCATGGGTGCAACCGGCATAGGCCAGATCGTGGAATCGGTGATACAGCTCAGGGGAAAGGCGGAAAAGAGGCAGGTTCATAATGCTGACATGGCCCTGGCAATAAACGTTGCGGGAACAGGTTCAGCATCCATATCCCATGTACTGGAGGTGGTATGAATGACTATACCGAGATACTGGAGGGAGTTTCAGCACAGGTACAGGCTCATAGGAACGAAATGCCCGAAGTGTGGAAGGATATATTTCCCGCCAAGGGAGGTATGCCCGTACTGTCACAGGGAATCCATAGGTAAGATGCAGAAGGTTGAGATCAAGAATACCGGGAAAGTATATTCATATACGGTGATTCATCAGGATGTTCCGGATTTCAAGTTTCTGAAGCCGTATCTTTTCATAATAGCCGAAATGGATTCGGGTGTAAAGGTATCTGGACAGCTTGTTGACGTGTCACCTGAAGATGTCAGAATAGGCATGCCTGTGCGGATATCTTTCAGAAGAATAAGAGAAGAGGACAGGGCAGGAATAATCGAATACGGATATAAATTCATACCGGATGAATAAAATTTTTTAAATTTTATTTTTCATATTATTATCAAAACAAATTTAAATATACACAAGCCATTTTCCCACTGGTGAGAAAATGGTTGATTTTACGTTTACTGAGGAGCAGGAAATGATCAGGGAAAGCGTGAGAGATTTTGCAAGGAAAAAGATTGAACCCATAGCACTGAAAATGGAAGAAACACATAAGATTCCCGATGACGTCATAGAGGGAATGGCCGAGATGGGGCTCATTGCTCCAACTGTATCATCAAAATACGGTGGTCAGGATTTTGATCCTGTTACTGCCGGTATAATAGCTGAAGAACTTTCAAGGGCTGATCCTACGGGGTCCATACCCGTGTTTTATCTTGTTCAGGCATCATGGGGACACGTGTTCAATAAATATGGAACGGAGGAGGCAAAGAAGGAGATCCTGCCGAATGTGACAAAGGGAAAATGGTTTCTGGGAATTGCAACAACAGAATCGGATGCGGGTTCAGATGTTCTTGGGACAAAAACAACCATACAGAAGGTTGGGGACAAATATGTTGTCAACGGGGAAAAGATGTACATCAGCGGTGTAAGGGAGGCATATACAAGAGGAGGAGGACATGTAACAATAGCAAAGCAGTTCCCCGAGAAGGGAGCAAAGGGAATGACCCTTTTCTATCTTCCACTTCAATCAAAGGGTATAATTCCTCAGTATGTTGATGACCTCGGCAGGGAAGGGATATCCACGGGAGGATTCACAATAGACAATGTTGAAATTCCATCGCATTATATTATAGGTCAGGAAGGGAAAGGGTTCTACATTGTGCATGAAGGGTATGAATATGCAAGGGGACTGATTGCGGTGATATGTGCAGCTGCAGGGCTAAAGTCCCTTGAGAGGGGAGAAAATTATTTAAAACAGAGAAAGGCGTTTGGAATGCCCCTGGCAAAGTTTGAGGGACTGCAGTTCAAGCTTGCAGAACATTATACCAAACTCAGCTATCTGAGATGGGGAGCATACAATGCCCTGTGGACATATCATCAGGAAATTCTTGGAAAAGCATCAAGGTTTGAGGTGAGCAAGGCAATAGCAATGTCAAAGATGTTTGCACAGGAATGGGCTTGCGAGGCAATCGATGATGTGATGCAGTGGCAGGGAGCCTTTGGATATACAAGGGAATGCGTTGACCAGGTAGCATGGAGAGCGGTAAGGTCATTTGGATGGGCGGAGGGAGCAAAGGAAATAATGAAGGTGATAGTATCAAGGGAACTGCTGGGTAAGGATTACACGGCATACAAATAAGGTGGTATGGATGAAAATACTGGTTCTTGTAAAACAGGTCCCCGATACCACCGATGTCAAGTTCAATGAAAACGGTGTCATGATAAGGGAAGGGCTTCAGAGCATACTGAACATGTTTGACCAGTTTGCCCTGGAGGAGGCGTTGAGGATAAGGGAAATGTATGGAGGAGAAGTTTCCGTCATGACTCTTGCACCTGAACAGGCAAAGACGGCAATGCAGAAATGCCTTGCCCTTGGCGCTGACAAAGCCTATCACATATCGGACAGGGCGTTTGGAGGTTCAGATACGCTTGCAACGTCATATGCACTGAGTCTGGCCGTTCAGAAAACCGGACCCTATGACATCATTTTTGCTGGGAACCAGGCAACGGACGGGGATACCGGGCACATCGGCCCGCAGGTGGCGGAATGGATGAAAATCCCCCATACCAGTTATGTTGAAAGGGTTGAGAAGATAGAAAATGGAACCATTACCGTAAAGAGCTTGCTGGAAGACGGTTACAGGATGATTGAGATGAAGCTTCCCGCCCTTGTTGCGTGTATTCCCCCACCAAATTTCGAATATTCAAATCCCAGCATGAGCGGCATAATAAAGGCAAAGAACAAGCCATACATATGGATGAAGGCTGATGACATCGACGGCGATAAGTCGAAGTTCGGGCTGAACGGGTCGCCCACAAGGGTGGTAAAGATGTATCCCCCACCAAAAAGGGAAAGGGGACAGATTTTTACTGGGGATTACAGTGAATCGGTCAGGAAAATTATTGAACATCTGAAGGAAAAGAAGGTGATAGAATGAACATTGATGAGTACAGGGGAATACTGGTAGTTGGAGAGGTATATGACGGCAAGGTAAGGCCGGTCACATACCAGCTGATATCAAAGGCAAGGGAAATGGCCAGTAGCCTGAATACAAAATTATCAGCAGTTCTCATGGGAAACAATATATCCCAGTATGCAAATGATATGATTGCATATGGTGCCGATACTGCATACATAATGGAGGACAAGGTTCTGGAAAGTTATGTTTCCGAATTATATGCATCCGTTCTGGCAAGGTTTATCGAATCAATCAAGCCAGAGATCGTTCTGATACCCGCAACGCACACGGGAAGGGAGTATGGCCCCAGAATAGCGGCATATCTTCAGACGGGAATGACTGCGGACTGCACGGATCTTCAGATAAGGAACGGCAAGTTCATCCAGATAAGGCCTGCATATGGTGGAAACATCATGGGTGAGATCATAACACCAAACCACAGGCCGCAGATTGCCACCGTAAGGCCGAACGTGTTCAAGGTCGGAAATTATGATAAGCAGAGGAAGGGAGAAACGGTAAAGGTCAAACCTGACATGAGCAACATCAATATCAGGACAATGATAAAGGATATTGTCAAGACCACAGTCACGGGAACAAAGAAGGTTGACGAGGCCAGGGTAGTTGTAAGCGGTGGAAGAGGAATAGGGTCCAAGGAAGGGTTTTCGATTCTTCAGGATCTTGCTGATCTTTTGGGAGGCGCCGTTGGGGCTTCCAGGGTTGCAGTGGAACTGGGATGGATGCCAAAATCCGCACAGGTTGGTCAGAGTGGTCTAACGGTTGCACCTGACCTTTACATTGCTGTTGGCATTTCAGGAACAATCCAGCACATCGTGGGAATGAAGGATTCAAAAATAATAATTGCAATAAACAAGGACCCGAATGCGCCAATATTCAACATTGCAGACTTTGGTATAGTTGGTGATTACAGGGAAATAATTCCGATATTCATAGAAGAACTCAAAAAAGAACTGAAGAAATAAATGTTTGAAATCAGACACCGGGATGGAACGGCAAGGATAGGGGTATTTGAGGTCAATGGGAAGAGGGTTGAAACACCCCTTCTCATGCCCGTTATCAATCCAAATATAATTGAGATTTATCCTGAGGAAATAAAGGAGAAGTTTGGAATAAATGCGATCATAACAAATTCATACATCATTTACAAGGACATGGACTTGAGAGAAAAGGCGGTCAGAGATAAGCTTCATGGACTGCTCAATTTTGACGGCATAATAATGACCGATTCCGGGACATTTCAGAGCTATGTTTATGGAGATGTTGATATAGAGAACGAAGAGATAATAAATTTCCAGAGGGAGATCGGCAGCGATATCATCACAATACTGGACATATTTTCCACACCCCAGGATAAATATGAGGATGCATTGATGGGTCTTGAAAAAACGTATGAAAGGGCAAGAAGGGCAAAGGAGATAACAGATGGAATAATTGCCGGGCCGGTACAGGGGTCCATATATATGGACCTGAGGGAAAAGTCCGCAAAGCTCATGAATTCCCTTGACCTGGAGTATTATCCCGTGGGAGGAGTCGTCCCACTTCTTGAATCGTACAGGTATTCCACCGTTTCGGAAATAATCGTGAATTCAAGGCTTAACATAGATTTTTCAAAACCCATGCATTTGTTCGGTGCAGGGCATCCGATGTTCTTTTCCATTGCCATTCTTCTGGGGATAGACTTCTTTGATTCATCATCGTATATAAAATATGCAAGGGATCTCAGAATGATTTTTCCCGACGGAACAAGGTATCTGAAGGACATGGAATATTTTCCCTACACAAGCCCGTATATAGAAAAATATTCACCCAGAGATATTATGGAAATGGAAAGGAGGGATTCGGTGGGAATAATTGCCCGGCATAATCTGTACATGGCTGTGGATGAAATAAGGAGGATAAAATCATTTATAAGGGAAGAGAGTCTCTGGGAATATGTTGAGGAGAGATCAAGAAGCCATCCCGCACTCTACCAGGCCCTGAAAACAGTGGGAAAATATTCGGATCTTCTGGAAGAACATGAACCATTGTACAGAAACCACCCGTTATTCTATACGGGAAACGAAACCCTAGACCGACCAATTTTTTCTCTCATGAAAAAGCGTTTTTACAATAATTATAATTATAAAAGAAAAAGCTGCATCATTGCGGATGAGAATGATTTGGATAAAATAAAAGGTGTTTATGGTGAAATGGATGCGCATTTCATCATAAGGACAATGTTTGGATTTGTTCCATATGAATATTTGTATGTATACCCATACATGCAGGCCCCGAGGATTCAGGACATGAGAAACGATGAAAATCTGAATGATATTTTGGACCATCTTGATTTTGAATACCTGATATCATGGATTGGGGGATTTCCTGAAAATGTTGAAAGTTATTCGAGATATTTATGCAGGGAAAACAGGGATCCAGATATCATTGTGAGATGTGCAATAGCGGATTACCAGTTCGGACATGATGCATGCAGACATCTGTTTGATGGTGATATAAAATTAATAAAGAGCAAGAACACTGGAATGATAAGGAATATCATGAGAGATGGAAAACACATCCTTTCAGTAAGGAACGACGGCCTCTATACGCTCAAGATTGAGGGTGCCAGGATCCTGCATAAAAATTTCGTATATCCCAGGATGAGGGTTGTTGTTTCAGGGGACAGCGAAAAATTCAACAGGATGGGAAAAAACGTATTCGGGAAATTCGTTGTGGATATGGATCACAGTTTAAGGCCCAGGGATGAGGTTTTAATCGTAAATGAAAATGATGAATTGATAGGGGTAGGGCAGACACACTTCAGTTTCAGGGAAATCAGGGGAATGAAGAAGGGAATGGCTGTGGAAATAAGGGAAACTTTATTATTTTGAAGTATAATACAAAAGTATTAAAAGGGCTTGTGGGGTAGATTGGTCTATCCTTTCGGCTTCGGGAGCCGAAGACCCC
>JAGDXR010000049.1 GCA_023261745.1 Thermoplasmata archaeon
TGATGAATGACATAATGGTAAATTACCATTATCTATAATAAACTTTCTGTTTTTCGGAGTATTTATTTCAGATTATTTTCAATAAATATAATGCCTAAAAATCAGGAAATTTAAGAAGTTGGTTTGAAAACATAATAAAAGATAAAAAATCATAAGAGGTATGGGCAAATTTTTTATTTATAAAAATCATACAGTTTTAGCCATAATTGGAAAACCCTGCTTATTTGGAGAGGTGAAATGATGAGAAAAATAAATGTAATGGAACACGAAATGGTTCCCGAACATTATCTATTATCGGAGGAGGAGGAAGTCAGGTTATTAGAAACATTAAATATTGAAAAGGATTCGCTACCTAAAATTCGAAGAAGCGATCCAGTTGTAAAAATTTTGGAAAAAATTTATGGCCCCATTAAACCTGGAAAAATAATAAAGATAATCAGAAACAGCAAAACATCCGGAAAATTTGTAACATACAGAGTTGTGAAGGAAGAGTAAAATTTTTAAATCATGAGTATTAAGGTGAGTTAAATGAATGAGATTATTGAGTCATTTTTTAAAGATAGGAGTATAGTTGACCATCATCTTATGAGCTATAATACATTTATACCTACAGAAGACAATCCAAACAGCATATTGCAGAGGATTATTGATTCTACAAGGATATCGGATATGGATGAGCCCGGAGAAATGGTTCTTGATCCTTCCAAAACTGCAGGAAGAATAATAAAGATAAGGTTTGGAAGGAGAAAGTTAAAAAACAATGAATATGAGCCTCCAACAGTATATGTTTCAACATCAAAGGGCAGGGGTGGTTCTGATACAAATAAAATTTATACGCCAATGGAAGCGAGGTTAAAGGATTTTACGTATTCTGCAGAAATAATAATCAGGTTTACCGTAATAGAATGCGATGAAAAGGGTGAAAATTGTGCTGAAAATGAGCCGGAGGAGGTAAAGATTGGAGATCTGCCCATAATGGTCAAAAGCAAGCTCTGTGTTTTACATCCCGATAACATAAACGAATATATTGAAGAAAAAATGACAAGAAATCCAAAGTTCCAGAATAAAAAGCTGTCTTATGAGGAAAAGTTAAAACTTCTGCAGGAAGATCCTAGGGATCCGGGAGGATATTTTGTGGTTTCGGGAACGGAGAGGGCACTTATAACACTTGAGGATCTTGCGCCTAACAGGATTCTGGTTGAATATGAGGAAAAATATGATACCAAGGTGGAAACGGCAAAGGTATTTTCAGAAAAGGAGGGTTACAGGGCCCTGATTGCCGTGGAAAAAAAGGTTGACGGAATACTCGTGGTTTCAATACCCGTGGTAAACGGAACCATACCTCTTGTTGTCCTTCTTAAGGCACTTGGCCTTGAGAAGGATGAGGACATATACAAAATGATTGTTACTGATCAGAGAATGGAACCGATAATACTTGCAAATATTGAGGATGCAGAAAAGGAGGACAATTATTCAGAAAGTGGTATTAAAACAAAGGAGGATGCGATAGAATACCTCGAAAAAAGGTTTGCGGCAGGTCAGGCAAGAGAATACAGGGAAAGGAGGATTTCCCAGATTCTTGATACGAATCTTCTTCCCCATCTCGGTGATTCCCCGGAAACAAGGATGAAGAAAGCAATGTATTTATCGAGAATGGCAAGGGCCGTTCTTGAACTCCACTTCGGTATAAGAAAGGAGGATGACAAGGATCATCTGGCAAATAAAAGGATGAAACTTGCAGGGGATCTCCTAGAGGAAATATTCAGGCAGTCATTTGAATCCCTGCTGAAGGATCTGAAATACCATCTGGAAAGAACATACAACAGAAAGAAGGGAATTAAGCTGAGGGCTGCAGTCAGGCAGGATGTTTTAACACAGAAAATTCTCCACGCAATGTCTACAGGAAACTGGGTAGGAGGAAGAACCGGTGTTTCCCAGTTACTGGACAGAACCTCTCACATGAGCATGATAAGCCATCTGAGAAGGATATCATCACCCTTGACAAGGTCTCAGCCACACTTTGAGGCAAGGGATCTTCACGCTACCCAGTGGGGAAGGATGTGCCCCAATGAAACGCCTGAAGGTCAGAACTGTGGGCTTGTAAAAAATGCCGCTCTCATAATCAACATTTCAAATGATGTTTCAGAAGAGGAAATAATAAAATTGTTGGAAAAATTCGGTATCAAATATTATAATTTTGATCCTGGAAACATGACCAGAATTTATCTCAATGGTGATTTGATCGGTTTTCACCCGGACGGAAGGGCCCTCGTGAGGGATATGAGGGAAAAGAGAAGAAGCGGATATCTGGATATCAATGTCAATATCAGGTATGATGAATTCACAAATGAGATAATAATAAATTCAGACAGGGGCAGACTTAGAAGGCCTGTAATGGTTCTGGAAGATGGAAAAATCAAATATACAAAGGAATTAAGAAAAATGATCCTGAACAGAGAAATCACAGTGGATGATCTTTTTTCAAAAGGAGTTCTGGAATGGCTTGATGCAGACGAGGAGGAAAATGCATACGTGGCCGTATATGCCTATGATGTCCCGAAAAGATGTCCTCACTGCAATACTCCACTGAGCAGGAAGGACGTTGAATGGATGGATTTGAATGAGGCGGGAGAAAATGTTGTATTGAAATGCAGGTTCTGCAACAATGAATTCACAATGAAGAATCTGCTGACACAGGAACACACTCATCTTGAAATAGATCCGAGCATAATTCTTGGGCCGATTGCAGGCTCAATACCATATCCCGATCATAACTCTTCATCAAGGGTTACTCTGGGTGCCGCAATGTTAAAACAGTCACTTGGATTATCATCATCAAATTACAGAAGGAGACCGGATACAAGGCAGCATTTACTGCATTATCCACAGAAGCCACTTGTCAAGACCATGAGCATAGACGTTACAGGATATAATCAGAGGCCTGCGGGACAGAACATGGTAGTGGCAATTTTATCATTCCACGGATATAACATTGAAGATGCGCTGATAATGAACAAGGCATCCATTGAAAGGGGTCTTGGCAGATCATCATTTTTCAGGACCTACCAGACGGAGGAAAGGAGATATCCCGGTGGAGAAGAGGATAAGATTGAAATACCTTCATCAGATGTGAGCGGAAAAAGGGAGGAAAGCGCATACGCTTACCTTGATGAGGATGGGCTGATTTCACCTGAGACATATGTAAAGGGTGGAGATGTTCTGATCGGAAAAACTTCGCCTCCAAGGTTTCTGGAAGAACAGCCAGGACTACTCGGCCCGCAGAAGAGGAGGGAAAGCAGTGTGGGAATGAGGCCTGAAGAAACGGGAATAGTTGACAGTGTCATGCTCACATCATCAGAGAACAATAACAGACTTGTTAAAATCAAGGTAAGGGATTTAAGGATACCCGAGCTCGGGGACAAATTTGCATCGAGACATGGGCAAAAAGGTGTTCTGGGAGCAATTATACCACAGGAGGATATGCCCTTTACGGAAGATGGTGTGATTCCCGATCTGATAATCAATCCACACGCAATCCCGTCAAGGTTGACCGTGGGACATCTGCTTGAAATGATAGCAGGAAAAGTTGGATCCATGGAAGGAAGGGTGGTTGACGGAACAGTATTCTCAGGAGAGCCGGAGGAAAAATTGAGGGAAACAATGGAAAAATATGGTTTCAAATATTCCGGCAGGGAAACAATGTATGATGGTGTCACGGGAAGAAAATACCTTGCCGATATTTTTGTGGGTGTGATATATTACCAGAAGCTGCATCACATGGTTGCAGGAAAGTTCCATGTCAGGTCCAGGGGACCGATGCAGATTCTCACAAGGCAACCAACCGAGGGAAGGTCCAGACTGGGCGGTCTCAGATTTGGAGAAATGGAAAGAGATACCCTGATAGGGCATGGGGCTGCAATGGTAATAAAGGACCGTTTACTGGATCAATCTGACGGGACGACACTGTGGGTATGTGGAAATCCAGAATGCGGACACATTGCAATACATGACTGGAAGAGGGGGACAAACAGGTGCCCGGTATGCGGAAATACTACAAACATATATCCGATAGAGACTTCATACGCGTTCAAGCTTATGAGGGATGAACTGATAAGTTTAGGTGTTGTTATGAGGCTACAGCTAGGTGATATGAAATGATAGAGCCAGAGGTTAAAAAGAGGATTAATGGATTAAAATTCGCATTACTCTCCCCGGATGAAATAAGGAAAATGAGCGCAATTAAAATCACAACCGCGGATACATACGATGAGGAGGGTTTCCCCATAGACAGGGGTTTAATGGATCTCCATCTGGGTGTTATTGAACCTGGACTCAGATGCAAAACGTGCAACGGTACGGTTAAGGAATGTCCAGGACATTATGGGCACATCGAACTTGCCATGCCTGTAATACATATAGGGTACGTAAAGGAAATCAAGGAAATCCTTGAGGCAACGTGTTCATCATGTGGAAGGATAAAGATGAAGGATGACGAGCTGCAGGTTTACAGACCTCTGCTTGAAAGGTCCATAATGAATGGTGAAGAGAGTTTTGATACGCTTGAAATTGTAAGAAAGATAATATCTGAGGCATCAGCAAGGGATGTATGCCCGCACTGCGGAATGGAACAGCATAAAATTACACTGGATAAACCATCAACGTTCAGAGAGAATGGCAGAAAACTGTCACCTAAAGAGATAAGGGAGAGGTTTGAAAAGATTAAGGAAGATGATCTCATATTTTTAGGGTTGAATCCAAACACTTCAAGGCCAGAATGGATGATCCTTACAGTTTTATCCGTTCCGCCGGTAAATGTAAGACCTACCATAACCCTGGAAACTGGAGAAAGAAGTGAGGATGATTTAACCCACAAGCTTGTTGATATAATAAGGATCAATCAGAGGCTAAGGGACAGCAAAGATAGCGGGGCACCGCAGCTCATCATAGAGGATCTATGGGAACTTCTGCAGTACCATGTTACGACGTATTTTGATAATCAAACTTCAGGACTACCACCGGCAAGGCACAGAAGTGGGAGGCCGCTAAAAACACTTGTGCAGAGGCTTAAGGGAAAGGAAGGAAGGTTCAGGGCAAACCTTTCAGGTAAGAGGGTAAATTTTTCGGCGAGGACCGTCATATCACCGGAACCTTTTCTGTCAATAAATGAGGTGGGTGTCCCAGAGGATGCTGCAAGGGAGTTAACTGTACCCGTTACCGTCACGCCATACAATATAGAAGAATTGAAGGAGATTGTTAAACGCGGTCCTAATCCAAAAAGTGACAGGTATTTACCCGGGGCAAATTATGTTATAAAAATAAGCGAAAATGGAAAAAGGGATAGAACAAAGATACTCGAAACCACTGCTGAAAAGGTTGCCAATGATCTGGATGTTGGAATGATCGTTGAGAGGCATCTCATGAGTGGGGACGTTGTTCTCTTCAACAGGCAGCCGTCACTCCACAGAATGTCAATGATGGCACATAAGGTGAGAATAATGAAGGGAAAAACATTCAGATTCAATCTTGCTGTATGTCCCCCATACAATGCGGACTTTGATGGAGATGAGATGAACCTCCATGTTCTTCAGGGTGAAGAGGCAAGGGCCGAAGCAAAAGTTTTAATGCTTGTCCAGGAACATATAAGGTCTCCCAGGTTCGGTGGTCCAATAATAGGAGGAGTTCATGATCATATTACCGGATTATTTCTTCTGACATACGGAAATCCCATGATACCGAGGGAACAGGCACTCCACATTCTTTCATATATTGAGTACGATGATTTACCGGAACCCACGGAAAAGAATGGCAGACTATACTACAGGGGCAAGGATTTATTCAGCCTTATTTTACCCAGGGATCTCAATATAGAATACAAGAGTGCGGTATGTAAGGGTTTTGGATGTTCCGAATGCAAATTTGCAAACTGCCCATATGATGCCTATGTTGTGATAAGAAACGGAAAATTGATCTCCGGAACTATTGACAAGGCATCCATTGCGGCATTTGATGGAATTCTTCTCAATAAAATTTCCAAGAATTATTCCTCTGCAGAAACTGCAAAGTTCATTGATAACATGACAAGGCTGAGCATAGGCGTTATATCATCATTGGGATTCACAACGGGTATAGATGATTCAGATGTTCCTGAGGAAACGGAATATGAAATAGATGAAATTTTCAACAATGCTCTTGTTGATGTTGAAAGATTGATTGATTCTTATCAGAAGGGTCTTCTCACACCATCTCCTGGAAAATCACTGGAGGAAACACTGGAAGAGAGAATCATGAAGGTTTTATCGGACGCACAGAAACGTGCCGGTGACATTGTTGGAAGGCACCTTGGCCTTAACAATTCAACGGTAATAATGGCAAGGTCGGGTGCAAGGGCATCGGTTCTCAACCTGGCCCAGGTTATAGCATCCATGGGTCAGCAATCTGTCAGGGGTAAAAGGATTCACAGGGGTTATCTTGGAAGAACCCTGCCTCATTTCAAGAAAGGGGATCTTGGTGCATTTGCGAGAGGCTTTGTTAAAAGTTCATTGAAGAAGGGAATGAATCCAACGGAATATTTCTTCCAGTCCATAGGTGGAAGGGAAGGTCTGGTGGATACCGCTGTCAGAACTTCAAGAAGCGGTTACATGCAGAGAAGACTGATCAATGCACTTGAAGATCTCAAGGTAACCGAGGATATGTATGTTATGGATACGAGTGAAAATCTCATTCAGCTCTATTACGGTGAAGATGGCATAGATCCAACTAGGTCAATGAACGGAAGTTCTGTTGATTATGATGATGTAATGTACAGGGTTATGGGTGAGGATTTTTACAGAAAAGTGAGGGGTGAAAAATAATGCTCACTTTTATATGGAAAGAAAATGAATCCAAATGGAATGAGATCATCAAAAAATTGCCGGTCAGGTACGGTGTGGATTTCAATTTCCCGGAAGAAATAACCACACCCCTGAGAGCATATGTAACACTTGACGGAAAAACCATTAAACATGTTGTTACAATAAATGACATTCTTCCAAAAGGAGAAAAATACGATTTTGCGAGAACAACAAAGGGAGTTCATTACATACTTCTCATTGAAAAGGTTGCGGAAGCAAAATTGAATTTAAACGATTTTGAATTTGTCGGTAAGAAAAATGTAAAGTACATTCAGAAGATAGCATTTGTAAATGTTGAGGAAGAGGCACCAAAAATACCGGTGAAATCAAAGATAGACGATGAGATATATTTTAAACTCAAGGAAATCGATGAAAGGAATGGTTATGGTCTTCCGGACAACGTCCTGCTTGAATTTTCAAAAAGGATTAAAAAATATTCCATCAAGGAAGAATATTATAAAAAAATTCTTGAAGAGGCAAGGAAGGATTTCAACAGGGCAACCATAGATCCATATGAGGCAGTGGGCATAATTGCTGCACAGAGTATAGGGGAACCTGGTACACAGCTAACACTTAGGACATTCCACTTTGCAGGAGTTGCAGAGGTTAATATCACACAGGGGCTTCCAAGACTGATAGAGATTGTGGATGCCAGAATTAAACCTAGTACGCCTACAATGACAATATACCTGGAAAATAATATAAGATCGGACAAGGAAAAGGCAGAACTGCTTATTAAAAAAATAGAGAGTACAAGAATCATGGACATTGCCGATCTGGAAATTTCTATCACGGATATGCTGATAGACATAAAACTTGATGAAGAAAAGATGAGAAAGAGAAAAATAGTTAAAAGTGAGGTTTTTGATTCCATCAAAAGGATAAAGGATAAGAATATAACAATAAAGGAAGAGGGAAACAGGATAACTGTTATCCTTGAAGATCCCTCATATCACAGGTTCTATGTGCTCTATGAAAATCTTAAAAATATGATAGTTTCCGGAATAAAGGGTATAGAGAGGGCAATACTAAAGGAAGAGAATGGAGAATACAAGATATACACACAGGGATCGAATCTCAAATCGGTTCTTGAACTTGAAGGCGTTGATATCAGAAGAACAAGAACAAACGATATAATGGAAATCTACGAGGTTCTTGGAATAGAGGCTGCGAGAAACGCGATAATTGAGGAAAGTTACAACACGCTTAAGGACCAGGGTCTCGAGGTGGATATAAGGCATCTCATGCTCGTGGCCGATATGATGACATACAATGGAATGGTTGAGGCCGTTGGAAGGCATGGTATAGCCGGAAAGAAATCGAGCGTCCTTGCAAGGGCTGCGTTTGAAATAACGGCAAAACATCTTCTTCAGGCAGGGCTTCTGGGAGAGGTGGATAATCTGAGAGGCGTGGCAGAGAATATCATAGTTGGACAGCCAATAACGCTTGGAACAGGGGCCATAACGTTGATTTATAAGCCACCCGAAAGAAAGGAGAAAAAGAGGTGATTTGAATGGATATTGAAAAGGAGATAAAGAAGCTTGTGGAAACAGGAAAGATTTACTATGGACTGGAGCAGGCAAGGAAAAGCATAAACAGGAAAAAGGCAAGGGCATTCATTGTAGCATCAAACTGTCCAGACAGGGAATTCACCGAAAAGGATAATCTGGATGGAGTACCGATAATAAAATTCAACGGAAAATCATCGGAACTTGGCTCATTATGCGGTAAAGTGTTTGACATATCGATAATAACCGTGATTGAACCCGGCGAATCATCAATACTGAAGTGATAGGAATGAGTTCTTTCAAACTTGATGAAAACCAGCTCAGGTACATAAACACATTTTTCACCATTACGAACGTGGAGGTTATGGAAGTAGCAGAAAATGATGAGAATATATTTTTCATCATTCATCCAAATACACTGAAAAGGGCCATAGACAAAAATGGTGAAAAGGTAAAAAAGCTCAAGGATATGCTGAATAAAAATATTATAATAGTTGAATACAGTGACGATATTGAAAGGTTCGTATATAACTTATTTTACAGGTTTAATGTAAAAGATATAAAAATGGAGAAGATAGGTGATGCATTTAAAATCAATGTAAAGGTAGATCCTGCAAACAAGGCCAGGGCGATTGGAAAAAATGGGAGGAATCTGAAAACTACAAAGGAGATACTGGACAGGCATTTCAAGGTTCTGAGCCTGTATGTAGACTGAAAGTTTTTTATTCGATATTCTTCCTTATCATGAAATCTTTTATTATTTTTGAGTGGTCAAAGGCCAGTGGAGGAATGGATTTTAAATCCACCATTTCTGCCCTTTCAGCATCATCACCAGCTCTGAAATTCAGGTCATCTGTATCAAGTTCATAGACAATTGAAATGACATGCCCTCTGGGATCCCTTGATGGGTCAGAATATACACCCACAATTCCATTTATTTTTACATCAAGATTCGTTTCCTCCTTCATTTCCCTTATAATGGCATTTTCCGTTGTTTCATTGTATTCAACAAATCCTCCTGGAAGAGCATAATATCCCACATATGGATCATTCTTTCTTTTCACGAGCAGGACCTTATTATCCCTTACAAGGATTCCATCCACAGCAACTGATGGTATTATATATGGCCTCCTGAGATAATGGTTGAAAACGTCTTCATATTTTCTGTATTCACTCATCAGATACCTTGCCTCATCGGTTAATATGGATTTCTGGACTTTTCTGCCCTTATTCCTCAAGACAAGTTTCCGCCCATACACCTTTTCTGCTTTTACGATTTTCCCCCATGCATTTCTGTATGACATTTTCAATGATTTTGATGCGTCTAGAATGCTCCCCGTTAATTCAATCTTCTGAAAAAGTTCATACAGACCTCTACCAAAAAAATATCTTTTTTCATATTCAAACCATATCTTAAATTTAATTTCCATATATGAATGAAAATATGATAGAGATATTATTTTTTTCGTTGTATTAATAATGTCTCCATATTCCCAAATTATCTGCTAAAAAAATTTTATTATTCTAGTTAAACGCATAACTTTCTATACTTATTATCTAAAAATTTTATTATCCAATTTTTTGCA
>JAGDXR010000021.1 GCA_023261745.1 Thermoplasmata archaeon
AAATTGATGATTTTTATCATGCAAATAAATATTCAATGTAAAATTTCTAAATTTTAATTTTTTTGGGAAATATCTATTATTTTTTTTACGCTATGTTCCACGTCAGGTATATCCATTACTACCGGATTGATATTATATCTTTTCATTGTTCTGGCAGTTTTGTCCCCAATGGCAATAACTATTTTTGGAAGGATTTGCAGTGGATTCCCATAACGTGAAAAAATGGTAATGTAAGACTTGAATATTAAAGAAGATGTAAATATTGCAGCATCAAAATACTCATTCTTAAGTTTTTTATAGATTGATTCGAAATTATCATAAATTACAATGCTTTTGTATGCATTAATAATTTTAACTGACCCTTTTTCTTTCAATTTTTTAACAAGATATGGATTACCATTCTTACTTCTAACCAGTAGTACTTTTGAACCTTCACTTACGACATCGATGATACCTTTTGAAGACTGGATATCCGGAACAGTGCATTCCATGCCCAGGTATTCTGCAGTTTTGCTTCCAATGGCTATTAGTTTCTTTCCATTTAAAAATTCTTTATAATTTTTTATTTGCTCCTTAAAGGATTCAACGGCAATAGAACTGGTAAATATCACATAATCATAATATTCATTCTGGATGGTATTTTCTTCAATTTTAATTTTAATGATTTTTGTTAATGGTACATTTATTATGTCTGCATTATCCAGATTTATTTTTCTAAATTTTTCCTCGGGTCTGAAAGTAATGATCCTAATCAAGTAAATGCACCACCTTTCCTATCACAATAACCGCGGGTGGTTGTACCTTTCTTTTTCTTGACATATCTGCAATGTTTTTAATATTTCCTTTCAGGATTTTCTGATTGTTTTTTGTGCCGTTCTGAATTATACAGACAGGGGTGTTCTCATCCTTTCCATGCAAAATGAGATTTTTCATGATTTCATCCATATTGCTTACACCCATTAAAATCACAAGTGTTCCGTCGAATCTGGCAATAAATTCCCAATCCATCGTATTGCCATTCTTAAAATGGCCTGGGATTATTAAAATAGAAGATGAATAATTTCGATGAGTAAGTGGCAGACCCATATATGTAGGCACACCCGTTGCAGATGTGATACCGGGTATAACCTCAAAATCTATGTTTTTATTTTTCATGAACTCAATTTCTTCCCCACCCCTTCCAAATATGAACGGGTCACCACTTTTCAGCCTTGCAACTACTTTTCCTTCAGAATAGTATTTTTCAATCAATTCATTTATTTTATTCTGAAGGGCATCGGAATCTTCACCTAAATTTTTGCCAACAAAAATTTTTCTTGTGCCCTTTGGAATCTTCTTCAGTATAGATTTTTCAATGAGTCTATCATAAAGTATTATATCACTTTTTTTTATGATTTTCATTGCTTTGATCGTAAGAAGATCTGGATCTCCAGGACCTGCACCTATCAGATAAACTTTACCTGCCATAAAACCACCTTCTGAATTTTATTATTTCTTCATTTAAATTATCAAATTGAAAATTTGTATAATAGTCATACCTTTTTTCATCTATGTATGCTAAATGAAGAATTATTCTATTACCTTTATACCTGGCAAGAACACCAAGTGATGAATGACATCCAGCATTCATTACCTTTAAAAATTCCCTTTCAACATATGCAATTATGAATGTTTCACTATCATTTATTTCAGAAATTTTATCATTCAAGAAAAAATTTTTCCTGGTTAGTATTACAATTATTCCCTGGTTTGCCTGTGGAACAAAGATATCAGGATCCAGTACATGACCCGGAACGCTCAAATTGAGTCTTTTTATACCAGCCAGTGAGAGTATCAATGCGTCAATCTCATTATTTTCTAACCTTTTAATTCTTGTTTCAACATTTCCACGGACATCAACAATTTCAAGATCTGGCCTCAACATTTTTAAAAATGATTTTCTTCTCTGACTTGAAGTTCCAACCTTTTTTCCATTTTCCAGTTCAAAAATGTTTTTATATGATACAAAAAAATCTTCATAAAAATCTCTTTTAAGAACTGCAATTATTTTTATTCCTTCTTCAATTTCTGATGGAAGATCCTTCATGCTGTGAACCGCGATGTCAATATCTTCATTTAAAAGTTCTTCATTTATTTTTTTTGTAAAGAGTCCAAAATCTTTTGAAATTGAAAAGGGTTTCTGGTCCATATCCCCATGGGTTTTTATTTTAACAATTTCAGTTTCAAATCCCAAATTCCTGATTTTCTTTTCAACTTCAATTGCCTGATAAAGGGCAAGATTGCTTTCTCTTGTACCGATTTTTATTTTATAATTCATCATAAATTTTCATTCCAAATTTATGGATGTCATTATAGGTATGAGAAAAACTTAAAAATAGGGTTTCAAACTGACTTGGAGGCAGATAAATTCCATTCTTTAACATACTGTTGAAAAATTCTCTGTATCTTTTAACATCAGATTTAACTGCATCCCTGTAATTTTTTATTCTGTTTTTATTGAAGAATATCTGAAACATGCTTACCATGGAATTAAACTGTATCTCTTCATTTTTATCTTCCTTAACATCATTCACAAACTTTCCAAGAATCTTTAATTTATTTTCCAGTTCTTTATAATCCTTATTTTTTAAAATACGTAATGTTGAAATTCCAGCAGTTACAGAAATTGGGTTCCCAGCAAAAGTTCCTGCCTGATAAACATTTCCTGCAGGAGAGATCTGTTCCATAATGTCATTTCTCCCTCCAAAAATCGATAATGGAAAACCACCACCTACAATTTTACCCAAGACCGTTAAATCGGGTATAACATTAAAATACTGTCCCGCTGTACCATAATGGAACCTGAAACCCGTTATAACCTCATCGAATATCAGCAAAGAATCATTATCTGATGTTATTTCCCTCAAATATTTCAGATAATCATGATCTGGCAGTACCACCCCGATATTTCCCAGAACTGGTTCAATTATGATGCCGGCAATTTCATTTTTAAATCTTTTAAAAATATTTTCAATGCCGTAAGGATCGTTGTATTCCACGACAACTGTATTGGATGCACTTTCTTCAGGAATTCCATCAGATGAAGGTTTTCCAATCATACCACTACCGGAGGATACCATAACTGAATCATGAGAACCATGAAAACCTCCATTTATCTTAATTATCTTTTTTCTTTTTGTATAAGCTCTTGCTAACCTTATTGTATGCATTGTTGCCTCTGTGCCTGAATTTACAAATCTCATCATTTCAATGTATGGTACGGCTTTTTTTATCAACCTGCCCAATAAAATTTCCTCTTCGGTGGGAGCACCAAATAACCATCCCTCTTCTAGTTTTTTCTGAACCGCCCTTTTTACAGAAGGATTTGAATGACCTAAAATCAATGGTCCATATGCAAGACAGAAATCAAGGTATTTCCTATCATCCAGATCAAAAATTTTTGAACCCTTTCCCTTTTTAATGAATACTGGATAAGGTTCATAGAACCTGACAGGTGAATTTACACCTCCTGGAAAAATTTTTCTCGAAATTTCAAAATAATCCCGGGATTTCATTATTTTATTTATAAATTTATCATTTATTTATTTTTCCATTTTCAGGAATATCATAACATAATATTAAAATATTCATAGTTATATGATTTTCCGTAATGATTGCATTAAATCAATTATTATTCAAATCAGGAACTGTCAGCCAGAAAATTGATGGGGAAAGATTTAAGTTTGAAACGAATCCTGATCTTTTGAGATATGCAAAAAGGGATCTTGCAGTACTATTCTGGAATCTTACACTGCAATGTAATTTAAAATGCTTACACTGTTATGCAAATGCGATGAATAAAAAGTCACCAAATGAGCTGAAAACAGAAAAAATTTTAGAAATTGCAGATGATCTCGCAGAAATAAAACTCCCGGTTGTAATTCTTTCAGGTGGCGAACCAATATTGCATCCAGATATATACAGAATTTCTTCATATTTAAATGAAAAAGGTATACGCGTAACCATTTCATCAAACGGTACAACCATAAATGATAGGGTGGCTTTAAATCTGGCTGAATCAGGGGTTAAATATGTTGGTATAAGTTTGGATGGTTATGGCGAAAGTAATGATTATTTCAGAGGTGTAAAGGGTGCTTTTGAAAAAGCAATAAAAGGTCTAAATTATGTTAAAGAGGCAGGGATGTTGAACGGTATAAGATTTACCATCACAAAATACAATGTGGAAAGCATCAAAAATGTATTTGATCTGGCAAGGGAACTTCAAATAGACAGATTCTGCGTTTACCATCTTGTTCCATCTGGAAGAGGTTCAATGAATCAGGATATAAGTAATGAAGTGAGGAGAAGAATAATAGATTTTCTCATTGAAAAGACATATGAAATACATGATGAGAATATAAACATGGAAATTCTTACTGTAGATAACCCAGCAGATGGTGTCTATCTATTTTTAAAACTGTTAAAAGAAAATGATCCAAAAGCTAAGGAGGTTTACCGGCTCCTTAAAAGAAGAGGTGGGGATAATTCAGGAATAAAAGCAGGGAACATTGATCCATGGGGAAACGTTCATCCAAATCAGTTCTGGTGGGATTATTTCCAGGGGAATGTTAGGAATGAAAAATTTTCCGAAATATGGAAAAGGGAGGAGGGATTGATCTATGATATCAGACATAGAAAAAAGGAATTGCTTAAAGGAAAATGTGGCAGATGTAATTTCAAAGATATATGTGGAGGTTTCAGGGTCAGGGCACTGAGATACAATGGAGATCTGTGGTCTGAGGAACCTGATTGTTATCTTACAGAGGAAGAAATCAGAACAGAAATACCGGAGGATTTCAAATGAACTTCTCTAAAAATCCTCTTATAGTATTTTATGAAGTTACACGTGCATGCATGCTTTCGTGTAAACATTGCCGTGCAAATGCTCAGAAAAAAAGAAATCCGCTAGAACTGAATCTTCAAGAAATAGAAAAACTGGCCAAGGATCTCAATGAATTCAATGATCCAAAGCCTATTTTAATCATTACTGGCGGAGATCCTTTGATGAGAGAGGATATTTATGAAATACTTGATATATTTAATAGATATAAATTCAATGTATCCATATCATTTAGCGGAACAGTCCTTGCAACACCAGAAAGACTTGATAAAATTTCAGAAAAAGTAAAGAATGTTGCTATAAGTATTGACGGAAGCAATGATAAAATACATGATAGTTTCAGGAATGTCATTGGAACATTCCAGAAATCCATGGAAATTTTAGGGTATCTTGAAGGAAAGGTAAATTTACAGATAAATACCACAGTCGGAAAACATAATATCTTTGATCTTCCGAATATACTAAAACTTGCGGATAATTTTAATATAACTACATGGGATCTTTTCTTCATTGTCCCAACAGGTAGGGCCACTTTAGATCTATCATTAAATTCTTCTGAAATTATTCAGGTTATGTCATGGCTTTATTTTGTTCAAACATCCAGGAACTTCAGAATCAAGGTTACCGAGGCACCTTTTTACAACAGGATTAAGATATCAGGACCTATAGATAAAGGAGAAATCTTTGAATATCTTACTGAAAATTCAGATATAGAAATGGTTAAAAAAACACTTCATGTGACGAGGGATATAAACGGTATGGGTGTCACTGATGGAAGGGGTACCATATTTATATCTCATACAGGTGAAATACAGCCTACAGGATTTTTGCCCTTAATTGCGGGCAATGTCAGAACAGACAGTATAAAGGAAGTATATCTTAATTCACCTTTATTTGTTAATTTACGTGATCCTGACAAACTGGAAGGAAAATGCAAATCATGCGAATTCAGAAATATATGTGGGGGGTCCAGGGCAAGAGCCTATGCTGTTTATGGAAATTATCTTAAAGAAGATCCATCATGTCCGTTCTAGGAGGCTGAAAACATGGATAAAATTGATATTGAAATTTTAAAATTCATCCAGAAGGAATTTCCTGTGGATGAAAGGCCGTACAGAAGGATATCTGAACACATTGGTATTGATGAAAGGGATGTAGCTGAAAGAATTATAAATCTACATCGAGAAGGTTATATAAAAAAGATAATACCGAAATTTTCCATGGAATCATATGAGAAGTATGAAAGGGCACTGGTTGCAATGAATATTAAAGAAAATGATATAGACTATGCCAGAAAATACATTAATTCATTTGAAAACGTAACGCACAATTATTTAAGGGATCATCATTACAACATCTGGTTTACGGTATCAGGAAAAAATTATGAGGAAATTAAAAGTCAGGTAGAAAATATTGCAGAGAAATTAAATGTAAGGGATTATATTATATTGAAAACGTTAAAGGCCATTAAATTAGATACAGAATTTGGAGTGGAAATATGATAAATACATATCTATTGAAAAGGGGAATACCTATAACTAAGGACCCGTATGGTGACCTTGCAAAAATTCTGAAAATAGAAAAAAAGGATTTGATAGAAATTCTGAATAATATGATCAGGGAAAAACAGATAATAAAATTCAGGGCTTTACTGAATCATGAAAAACTTGGCTACAGGGTTAATGCCCTCATAGCCATGTTATTTGATAAGGAGGAATATGTAAACAATATAATTTCAATGGCGCACATAACACATTTTTATGTCAGAGAACCAGATATAAGATTTCCATTCAATTATTTTGCCATGGCTCATTTCCATGATGAGGAAGAATTAAAAAAATTTTCAGATGAACTAAATAGAATGAATGTCAGATTTGAAATTCTCAGGACCATAAAGGATCTGAGGAGTGAATGAAATGGCATACGTTCCGATACTGTTGGATATGGAAAAAATAAATGTTGTGATTTTTGGGGGAGGTAAGGTAGCATCCCGGAAACTTGAGTATTTTAAAGGTGCAAACATAACAGTGATATCTGAAAATTTCACTTCAGAAATAAACGGTAAAAATATAAAAAAGATCACAAAGAAAATAGATGTTGACGATGATATAATAAATTATATAAATGATGCAGATCTTGTAATCATAGCCACAGATAACAGAAAAATAAATTCAATGATCATGGATGTATGTGAAAAATATAAAAAATTATTCAATCTTGTCGACGATAGAAGAAGCAAGGTAATATTTCCCGCATTCAAGGAATACAATGGAATAATTCTTGCAATTTCCACATCTGGCAGGGTACCTGCATTATCTTCGTATTTAAGGGATAAATTATCAAATCAGATAAAGGAATATTCTAAATCCTTACAGACACTGGAAAAGATAAGAAAATCTCTGAATACTCATAATCAGGAAAAAAGGAGGAAATTTTTCCATATGCTTTTCAAACAAAACAGATTCTGGGAATATATAAGAAATGAAAATTATGATGAAGCGTTTGAATTTGCAATTTCGATGTGGAGGGATATGAACGTTTCTGATTAATATCATTGCAAGTTATAAGGAAATGGATCTTCTGTCCCTTGAAAAATGGACCTCCATAGATGACTGTAGCATTATAAATTATTTCAGTGAATTTTATGATGAATTATTGATACTGAAAACATGCAACAGATTTGAAATTTACATTGTACCGAAAAAAGATCCTTCTGAAGTTATAAATTCATTATTTTTAAAATATGGTAAGGCAAGAATCCTGTATGATATGGATGCTGTGCGCCACATAATAGAGGTATCTTCAGGTATGGATTCCATGATACCGGGAGAGCATGACATACAGAGGCAGGTAAAGGAGGCCCTGAACAGTTCCATTAAAAATAACATTTCAGGAAAAATTCTAAACTACGTTTTTATGAATGCACTGAATATTTCCAAGATAATCAGGTCTGAAACAAAGATAGGAAATGGAATAACGTCCATACCACAGGCAGCGGTGATGATACTGAATGAAAACATGAAATCCGGAAATGTGGGACTTATAGGAACAGGAAAGGTTGCTCACTCAGTTCTTAAATATCTAAGTGATGGAGATGAACACTATCAGATCACCGTTTTCGGAAGAAACATGGAAAAATTAGGAAATATTAAAAATGAATATCATGTAATGATAAATCACATTGAAAATATTTTTTCTGAAATTTCTGAATTTGATGCCATAATATCTGCAATTACAGTTCAGGAACCCATATTAAGGGGAAAAGATTTTGTTTCAAAAAAACCTTCCCTTATAATTGATCTTGGAAATCCAAGGAATATCGAAAATTTAAATGACAGGAAATACATCGATCTTGAATACATAAAAAGTTATGTTGAAAGAAACATAATTAAGAGAAAGGATGAGATGATAAAGGCGGATAAAATCATCGATGAAAAGATATTGCGTATAGAAAATAAAATTTTATCCATGGAAATTGAAGAAATAATCCAAAGATTGTTTGAAAGGGCAAACAAAATAAAAGAAGAAGAAATAAAAAAGTCAATAAAAATTCTGGGAGAGGATTCCAGGGAGATGCTGGAAATTTATGGAAATTCTCTAATAAAAAAAATTTATTCAAATTTAATAAACAACCTTAAATCACGGGCAAAAAATCTAACCGAGGAAGAGATTGAATTGATAAAGGGATTGCTGGGTGAATGATATGTTTCCTAACACAAGGTTGAGAAGGCTAAGGGAAAATTCTATACTGAGAAGGATGGTTGAAGAAAATAGTATTGAAATTGAAGATTTCATATATCCTATATTCATTGATGAAAATATAAAAAACAAAAAAGAAATAAATTCCATGCCAGGTATTTACAGATTCTCAATTGATGAATTATCAAATGAAATCAGTGAACTTGAAGAATTGGGGATAAAAGCGGTGCTTTTATTCGGCATACCAACATGCAAGGATGAAAGAGCTTCCAGCGCTCATGACAAAAATGGTATAATACAGAGGTCAATAAGAAAAATAAAGGATGAATCAGATATTTTAATATTTGCAGATTTGTGTATGTGCGAGTATACATCCCATGGACACTGTGGGATTGTATCAGATGGGAGAATTTTAAATGACAGCACGCTTGAAATATATCAAAAGATAGCTCTCAGCTATGCTGAAAGTGGGGTTGATGTCATAGCGCCAAGTGGTATGATGGATGGACAGGTAAAAGCAATTAGGGAAATTCTTGACAAAAATGGATATGAATACCTTCCAATCATGGCCTACAGTGCAAAATATTCATCATCGCTATATTCACCGTTCAGGGATGCTGCCGATTCTGCTCCTAAATTCGGGGACAGAAAGACTTACCAGATGAATTATTCTAATTCAAGGGAAGCAATGAGAGAAATCGAGCTTGATGTGATTGAAGGTGCGGATATAATAATGGTAAAACCAGCATTATTTTACCTTGACATTATCCGAATGGCCCGTGATAATTTCAAACTTCCAATTGCTGCTTACAATGTAAGTGGTGAATACAGCATGATTAAGGCAGCCTCAAAGGCAGGATATATTGATGAAAGATCTGCTGTAGAAGAGATATTAATATCCATTAAAAGAGCAGGTGCAGACATCATAATCACATATCATGCAAAGGAATTTGCAAGATGGAAAATGGAAGGTTACTGAAATTTAATTAATAAAAACATTTTTAAACAGTTTAATCATTCTTGGTTTATAGGGCTCGTAGCTTAGCTAGGTAGAGCGTTCGGCTCTTAACCGAATGGTCAGGGG
>JAGDXR010000031.1 GCA_023261745.1 Thermoplasmata archaeon
ACTCGGTAAATCTGAGTACTTCAGGCTGCTGTCAGCCAGCCGATCGTTGCGGTTCGATGGACCCCATCCATGGATTAGGGAGAGACATGCAACAAGCTTCGAAGCTTTAGCGAAGAGTAGCTGACATATATGTGGAATAAATACAATATAAATGAAAAACATGATGATGGATTAATATGGTAACTCAAAAGATAAGGCAGCCTATAATAGGTGTTCTGGGACATGTTGATCATGGAAAAACTTCTTTATTAGATGCCATTAGAGGATCATCAATAGCCAAAAAGGAACATGGGGGAATAACACAGCATATAGGTGCAACGGAAATCCCTATTGAAACAATCTATGAAATATGCGGCCCTTTAATAAAGGAAAGAAATTTCAAGGTTCCAGGTCTTTTATTTATTGACACTCCTGGTCATGAAGCATTCATGAGCCTAAGGGCCAGGGGAGGATCTCTAGCTGATCTTGCCATACTTGTTATAGATATAAGGGAAAAAATAATGCCACAAACAGTTGAAAGCATAAACATATTAAAGAGATATAAAACTCCATTTGTAGTTGCCGCCACAAAAATAGATCTGATTCAGGGATGGCGTAATTCACAGAATAGGCCATTTGTCGTTGCCATAAGGGAACAGAATGAGATTGTTAAAACAACCATCGACAAAGAAATCTATGAGATTGCCGAACAGCTCTACTCCCATGGTTTTTCTGCAGAAAGGTATGACAGGATAAATGATTTCACTAAGAATATAGCCATTGTGCCTGTAAGTTCAAAATTTTATGTAGGTATAGCAGATCTGCTTCTTATTTTAATAGGACTTGCCCAGAAATATCTTGAAAAAGAGCTTAGGGTTGAGGATGGACCCGGGATAGGAACAGTTCTTGAGGTTAAAGAGGTAAAGGGTCTTGGTAAAACACTTGATGTTATTTTACATCAGGGGGTTATAAAAAAGAATGACGTTATTGTTGTTTCAGGCAAAAATCAGCCCGTGGTGACAAAGGTCAAGGCATTGCTCAAACCTAGACCATTAAATGAAATAATGGATCCAAAGGATCCATTTCAGCAGGTTCAGGAAGTGTCTGCTGCAGCGGGTATAAAGATTGTAGCCCCAGACCTGGATAATGTTATTCCGGGTGGGACACTGATGGTTTCCAATCTTAACAATATAGATAATACAATTGAAAAGGTAAAATCAGAGAACATAATAGACTTAAAATTATCTGAGGATGGTATTGTTATAAAGGCAGATGCAAAAGGTTCTCTGGAAGCATTATATTACGAATTGAGCAAATTAAACGTAGAAATAAAAAAAGCAGACATAGGTGATGTTTCAAAAAGGGATCTTGTTGATGCAGAAACATCGGAGGATCCTTTTAAGAGGATTATAATTGCTTATAATGTAAAGGTTCCACAGGAGATCTACCAATCATCGGATAAAGTGGAAATAATTGAGGGAAATGTTCTTTATCAGATTCTTGATAAATACAATGAAACAATAGAAAATATAAGAAGGAAAATAGAAGAGGAAAAAAGAAAAAACATAACATTCCCAGCAAAGATAAAGATACTTGAAGGTTTCATTTTCAGGGCATCAAAGCCTGCAATAGTTGGTGTCAGGGTACTGGGTGGCACGATTAAAGTGGGTATGAAATTGATGACAGAAGATAATAAAAGTATTGGTGAAATAAAAAGCATCAGGATAAATGAAGATGTTTTGAAGGAAGCGATTATGGGTTCCGAAGTTGCTGTTGCAATTTCCGAAGCAGTTGTAGGGCGAAATGTCAAGGCAGGAGATATAATATATTCAGATCTGAACGAAAATGATATAAAAGAATTGAAAAATGTCCAGCTTACATATGAAGAAAAAGAAATACTGGATGAAATAATCAAAATAAAAAGAAAAGAGGATCCTTTCTGGGGATTATAAAATCATTTCAATAGATAATATCCGGCGCTTTTCTGTCTGGCGACCCTTTTCACATATCCCTTATTTTGCAATTCCTGTAAAGCGTTTGTTACTATACCTTTACCTATCCCGGCGGACTTCATTATATCGTCTGCAGTTTTTAATTTATCCTCGGAAGTTGCACCCAATTTTTTCATTGCATCATATACTTTCTTAGCATTTAGAGAAAGTGTTTCATCAGCCATTAAACATCACCTTTATTCTATGCGTTAATATATAAACTTTATATAAAGCTTTTGTGGATACCTTTTAAATTTAATTATTTGTGAATTTTTTGTTCATCAAAGAAAGTTTTGAAAAACATTATGGTTGAATATTGGGAAAAATTTAAATATTTTTACTCATTTGTGTAAAAAGGTGATAAATATGTTTGGAAGACCCTTTGGAGGTAGAGGAAGAGGATATGGAGCTACGCTCGGTTACTGCCCTGTAACAGGATTGCCAAGAGGATGGAGATTCAATCCATATTACTATCAGAATCAGTATACCAATCCATACTATCCTGAATATCCATTTTATGGAGGCTACGTAAATTCTGCTTCTCCTCAGAACATCAATCCAAATTTCAATGAAAAAGAAATGCTGGAAAACGAATTGAAATATCTTCAGGAAAGGATCGAACAGATAAACAGGAGACTGAAAGAACTCCAATAAATTTTTATAAATTTTTTTATGGATATTCCATATCATTTATTTGATCTTGCAATGCCATTAAAGCACTGTTATATGAATTGCAGGGTTGGTAGAATGTCAGATTACCACCGTAAATTCCCGAATAAAATAATGCTATTGTCATCTTTTTTAGAACCGCTATTTTGTAAGAAAAACCCTGGTAATTTCCAGATATATATTTTAAATTTGTAACAAAGGATGCATATTTCTGGGCCTGTATTGTATAATTGAATTTATAAAGACATAGTATTATCGGTAAGTCAAAGGTTTTATTTATTCCAAATATAACATTTAGATAAATTATATTCAATTCTGAATTATTGTAAAATTCCTTTTTATATGTTTTGTAATAAAAATTATATCCATATATATTTTTCAGCTGGGCGGGGGTAACGGAAACTAGATTGTAAGTTTTTACATTTTCAATATTTGATAAAATTACTATCGCTGAAACTATGACTACAACAATTGCAATAAATGCAATTAACAGATACCTTTCATAATTCATGATTATTATTAAAAAAAATTATTTTTATAAATATTACCATTCACAATATATATCTATTTGATTTATGTTCTGGATATGATGTCTTTCATGGACTATATAAAAAATCTAAAATCATTTATTTTGATCACAGTAATTATTTCCATTTCTGCCTATCTTCTCAAATATGCAGACAATTTTTTGCTAGTGCAAATAATAATATCTCTTTTGACAACAATTCCATTCATCTTTATGTCAAATTTTTTCAATGAAACCTATAAATTTGAACATGATTCCGGAAAAAATGACAGGAAAATAATCATTCCATCCATTATTCTGGAATATACATCAATTATATATGCCTTTTTAATGCCCATAATTCTATTTACTGTTGTTTTCAGTAATTCGTCCTTTAATATTTTTACATATCTATATTTATTTTCAATTTTTCTCATAATTTTTACATTCTTTTCCCTCTACTATTTTATCAAATATTTTATCTTCTTTTTGGAATATCATATAAAGGAAAATTTTGATTTAAAAAAATATATGAAAATAAAACCTCTGTTTATGTTTTCTACATACATATTTTTCTTCTCTTTAATCATTTTATTTATTTTATTTATTATGGCAAATCCCCATATTTCAATATATTTTAAAAGTATTATGGATGATGCATTTTCTCTATATATTCTGTTATTCAGCATATCTTCGTTATCCATTTATTATATTTTAAATTATATTAATAATGGCTAAATTAATTTTAATAAAATTTTAAGATGAGCAAAACATTATTTTATTACACAAAAATATTAATGATTTGAATTCAATGAAAATCCATCAAAATAAACATTTTCTACCCTTAAATTCAAAATTTCATTCTCATTTTCAAAAATATTTTTATTCAATATCACCATGTCAGCAAAATATCCTTCTTCCAGCTTTCCTGCTTTTATATTAAAAAATTTTGCCCCATTGGAAATGTGAAATCTTAACGCATCCCTCAAAGAAATATTCTGATATGTTTTTGATATCGGCAGTTTTTCTTTAAAACCTCTGAATATCGATGCATAGATGTTTCTTAAAGGATCAGGTATTTCTACCGGTGCATCAGATGAAAATGATATCATATTGTTTTCAGCCAAATCTTTTATTCTGTAGGCCAGCCTGATATTATTTTCACCTATCCTTTTATCTATCCAGAAGTCTGTTAAAATGAAACCAGGCTGAACAGAAATTCTGAGATTTTTCATTCTTTTGATTTGATCATCCCTTACTACGGATGCATGTTCAATTCTAAATTTTTTGTAATATTTTGACATTTCAAGAATGATATCCATTGCTCCATCTCCTATTGCATGAACAGCCAGATCACAATCGAATTTATTACATACATCCAAAAACATATCTTTATTATCAATAATTCTAATCCCCTTATTTCCCGGGTCATCGGAATAACCGAATGTCAGAAAAGCAGTTCTGGATCCGAGTGAACCATCAGCATATACCTTAAGTCCATATTCCCTGTAATATTCCCCAACGTAAAGAGAATCCCTTTTTATTATCTCATCAAAATTTAAATATGAAAAAATTCGCATCTTTAAAATTCCCTTGGAATCCATATCTTTTAAAATTTCACACCATTTCCCGTAACATGACATATAACCTGCAGTCGTAATTCCGAATGACAATAAATAATCCATGGAATCCATCAAATATTTTCTGACTGTATTGTAATCATAATTTTTTATTAGGAATTCCCTGGCCCTTTCAAATTCCCTTTCCTTTACTATTCCCTTTTCTGAATTCAATTTCGCATCTTCCTCAAGTTTTTTATTGATAAGGCCCGAATGAAGATCATTTCTTGCCAGCAATATATATACATCATCATTTCCATCTATATCTTTATATGAAGGCCACATTCCTAACTTTTCATCATCCCATCCAAAACCAAATATATGCCCGGTATGAATTTTCCTGTAATTTTTCAGTTTTTGTTTTAATTCATTTACTGAACTGATATTTTTCAGGTTGAGTGAATTGAGATATATTCCAATTTCATCTAAATGTAGATGTGTGTCAATAAAAGAAGGCAAAAGCATCCTCTTTTTGAGATTTATTATATTTTCACATTCTTTCAATTTTAAATCATTATCAATAGATATTATACTGTTATTCTCTATAATAAGTGAAGAATGGAAAGTATCATCATCAGGATCGTATATATATCCATTGTAAAATCCTGTCTTCATGATTAATCATTATATTGATATTAAAAATTAGTTTTGAAAAAAATTTAAATAGAAGTTATATTTTACAAAAATTAAGAGGTGAATAAGATGTTAGCAGGACAGGTTCCAATATTGGTATTGAAAGAGGGGACAGAAAGAGAGACAGGTAAAAACGCTCAAAAGAATAACATTCAGGCTGCAAAAGCAATATCGGATGCCGTTAGAACAACACTGGGTCCGAAGGGAATGGACAAGATGCTGGTTGATTCCCTTGGTGATATTGTGATCACAAATGATGGAGCAACGATATTAAAGGAAATAGATGTTCAGCATCCCGCCGCAAAGATGATCGTTGAAGTGGCTAAGGCCCAGGATATGGCTGTTGGGGATGGTACAACTACATCCGTTGTTCTGTCAGGTGAACTGCTTAAACAGGCTGAGATGTTACTGGATCAAAATATACATGCAACAATAATCACGAACGGCTACAGGATGGCCAGTCAGAAAGCACTGGAAATACTGCCCCAGATTGCAATGAAGGTATCCAAGAATGATACAAATGTATTGAAAAAGATTGCAATGACGGCGATGACCGGAAAGAACATTGGCCCAGACAGGGATTATTTTGCTGATTTGGTTGTAAAGGCAGTATTGACGGTCGCGCAGGAAGTTGAAGAAAAGTTAAAGGTTGATTTTGACAACATAAAGATAGAAAAGAAGGCCGGTGGAGGCGTAAAAGACACAGAGTTGATTGATGGTATAGTTCTTGACAAAGAAAAGGTTCATCCGAGGATGCCTAGGCAGGTAAAAGGTGCTAAAATCGCTTTATTGAATGAAGGATTGGAGATCAAGAAAACTGAGATAAGTGCAAAGATACAGATTGAGGATCCAACAAAGATACACGAATTCCTTAAAGAGGAGGAAAATCAGCTGAAGGAAATGGTTGAAAAGGTTGCAAAAGCTGGAGCCAATGTGGTATTTACACAGAAGGGAATAGATGATCTTGCACAGCATTATCTGGCAAAATATAACATATATGCTGCAAGGAGGATAAAGAAGAGTGATATGGAGAGCCTTGCAAAGGCCACAGGAGCCAAGATAATAACGAATCTTGATGATCTTAAAGAATCCGATCTTGGAATGGCAGAAGTGGTTGAGGAATTAAAGATTGGTAACGATTACATGACATTTGTAAGGGGATGCAAGGATCCACATGCGGTTTCAATATTGATAAGGGGAGGTACTGAACACGTCATTGCAGAGGTTGAGAGGGCGTTACAGGATGCCATAAAAGTGGTTGGAGTAACACTTGAGGAGGGACTTGCAGTACCAGGAGGTGGTGCCGTAGAAACGGAGCTGGCACTAAAAATCAGGGACTTTGCCCATAAAGTTGGAGGCAGGGAACAGCTCGCGGTAGAAAAATTTGCCGAAGCCCTAGAAATAGTCCCCAGAACACTTGCAGAGAACGCAGGTATGGATGCCATATCCATACTCATGAAACTTAAGAGTGTTCATGAGGAAGGAAAGAAAAATTACGGTGTGGACGTGCTCGGAAATAAAATTGAGGACATGCTATCTCTTGGAGTCATCGAACCGGTAAAGGTCAAGTCTCAGGCCATTGAGAGTGCAATGGAAGTAGCATCCATGATACTGAGGATTGATGACGTCATAGCCTCAAAGAAGAAGGAAGGACAGCCAGGGCAGGGAATGCCTGGGCAGCAACCCGGCATGGGTGGTATGCAAGGTATGCCCGGTGGAATGCCGGAAATGTAAAAATTTAAATCTATTTTTTATTTTTCTATTTTATGATACCTCAATTTTCCTTAACAACATCTGAGAATGATAATCTTGAAGATAATTATGAAATGGTTATAATAGGAGGTGGTCCTGCAGGATTATCTGCAGGTATTTATGCGAAGAGGGCTGGATTGAATGCCGTTATACTTGATAAAAACATGGCTGGCGGATTGGTCTCTGAGGATCCTCTCATTGAGAATTATCTTGGTTTTAGATCAATATCCGGGGAGGAACTGGCAACAGATTTCAGGAAACATGCCGGAGAATATCTGGATACTTTCAATGGTATTGAGGTAAGTGATGTAAAGATTGATAAAAAAATTATACTGTATCTTACAGATGGTAGAATCATAAATTCTGATAGCATTATAATTGCTACAGGTACAACACATAAAAAGCTTGGGATCAAGGGAGAAGATGAATACTTTGGAAAAGGAGTTTCATACTGCGTCACATGTGATGCATATTTGTTTAAAAATAAAAAGGTTGCCGTGATAGGTGGAGGGAATTCAGGTGCTATAGCAGCACTGTATCTTAAGAATGTTGGTGTTGAACCAGTAATAATAGAATTCATGCCCAGGTACATGTGTGAGAAGGCATATGTTGATCAGATAAAGGAAAAGAACATTCAGTACATAATGAATGCCCAGGTTTTAGAAATAAAGGGAGTATCTGGAAAGGTTTCCTCAATTAATTATAAGGACAGAGCAACAAATGAGGAAAAGGAAATAAACCTTGATGGAGTATTTATTTATGTTGGATTAATACCACAGACATCTTTTTTAAAGAATACTGGAATAAACATGGATTCTAGGGGTTACATCATTGTGGACAAGAAAATGCGGACAAATATAAAATATGTCTATGCTGCAGGGGATGTTACAGGTGAATCCGGTCAGATAATAATATCTGCAGGCCAGGGTGCAGTGGCAGCACTAAGTGCATACGAAGACCTGAGGCTAAAAAAGTAATTATTTTTTCCTAAGTACAGAATTCAATTTTGCCAGGTAAATGAATAAAGATGTTATGATATTTGTTATAATAATCACAAATGTTATTATGTAAAGTATTTCTATATTTCCATAAGGTGAAGAAACGGCGAAAATTCCAAGAACAATCTGTGTCAATCCCCTTGGCATGATATAATGTATATGTCTGTTAAGTTTTTGATTTTCAACAAATTTGACAGTCAAAATCTGTACTATATATATTATAGATATTATTGTTATTAAAATAATAATAATATGTATATTTATTTTAGCTATATAGAGCATGGTACCAATGGAAACAAATATGATCGTTCTGAAAAAGAATGAAACCTCTCTGTTGAATCTTTTCAAATTTTCATCTATTGCAAATACTTCCATTCCCACTATATTTCTAATTTTTTCACTGTTTGCAAGGACAAGGCCTATGGTTATAACGGATATCATGCCATTATTCCATAAAATATCTGAAAAAACGTAAATTGCAAGGACATATGCCAGAGTTAACATATATGAAAGATCCATGTTTCCAATTTTTTTAAGTATTTCAGTCCAGAGAATTCCTGCAAGGGCACCAATAAAAATCTGTAATATTATTGAAGAAATCAGGGATGCAATTACTTTCAGAAAATTGTTAATCGTTATTGGATAGAACTGTATTATTGAAATTGTGATAACAATGGAGATCAGGTCCAGCAGGGTAGCATACATTATATATTTATGCCTCCTGTTCTCATCTACATTCGACCTGTTAATCATTGGTATTACAATTGCAACGCTTGGAGCCGAGAGTATTGATGCATACAACAATGAAAAAATGGGTGCAGTTCCAATAAAATAGAGAACGGTATAAATCAGAGTAAATGAAACTGTATAAAATGCAATGGCCATGAGCATTGAATCTTTTAATATCTCTCTTGTTTTTGAAAGATCCAGTGTTAAACCGCCTTCAAACAGTATTATTATAAGTGATATTGTCGCTGCCAGGGGAATATATTCATTCAAAATCTTATATTCATCGGTTTTGAATAAAAACACTATCAAATAACCTATGAAAATAAGGACAAGAATATCTGGAAACCTCAACTTCCTGAATGCAAAATCTCCCAAAAATCCCAGAAATATTATTAAAGATGCTATTGCAATTATCAGAGTAACATTCATAATATAAAATAATTAGAAATCATAGTTTATTAATTTTTCAATGAAAAAGAAATTTTGTAGAGTCCCGTTTTGTTTGATTATATAAAGGGCCATCATATTATTATTTTTTCTCATTATTTTCACCCCATTCACATAATGCATAAAACATTCCTAATTTGCA
>JAGDXR010000060.1 GCA_023261745.1 Thermoplasmata archaeon
TTCGAACCGACGACCAACGGGTTATGAGCCCGTCGCTCCACCTGGCTAAGCTACGACCCCACAAACATGATATCATAAAACGATATTTAAAAATTTACCTTAAAAAATTAAATTTATGAAAAATTAAGTATCCATTCCACCATTTTTAAATATGACTCTATTTAATAGCCAGAAATATACGGATACGAGGATGATGGAAACGGTGTATGATAAAATGTACCATATGGCTGTCAGCTGAACCATATTGTTAATGAAATTGGATGCCGGAATTCCCGTATTTCCCGTTATCACGAAATATGGATATCTTGAATAATCGTTCAGAAATTCTCCCAGAATGAATGTTATTATTGCCATGGAAGAAAGGACCAGTGGACAGTACCTTGATTTCCTGTTTTTCTCAATCATGATATTCAGATAGTATAGAATGTACCACATCCCGAATATGAATATAATAAATACAATGAATATTATTGACAGAATATTGAATGAAGCCCCGGAGTATACAGGCCAGAACAGTTTGTCTGCAATGTATTCAGTATTGGAAATAAGTTCCATTGAATAAATGAAACCGAGCAGAATTTCAATGGGAAGGGATAACATTCCTATTTTTATGAAAAGTACCGATGCCCTCTTATTTATTTCATTCTGATTTTTGAAATAGTTATATATGAATATCCCAGCCATAACAAGTGATACCAGGGTCACTGCACCTAATATTCTATGCAGTGTAAAATCAAGGTAGAGAGGATTGGAATATATTGAAAAATAATTGTTCTGTTTAAAAATCAGATTTCCCTGGCCAAGACCTACAGGATCATTTATAAAAACAAATATCATGTTGAAACCAGAGGCCACCATCACGGCGCCGAGAGCCATCATTGATCCTATGAATATGTGCATTTTTTCAGATACCCTGTTCCATGTAAACCAGTAAATTCCTATGCTCGGTAAAGCTATGATGATTCCAATGAGAGCTACAACGAGCGATGCAAACAGGTCTGTTGTAACGATATATGTCACTGATGGCCAGAATCCCCCGAGGAATACGGTTATCCATGTGGCCCAGACACCGGCAAAAAGGTCTGAAATGATCATGAATTTGAATAACCTTTTCAAAATTTTCTGACCGGATGAATCACCATTCCTGTAATAAAGGTATTCGAGAATGGGTATAATGAGTGATATACCAAGAATAAAATTTACAAGCAATAAGTGGGTTATAACAGCATAACCGAGGAGAACAAATGCACTATAAACATCTGTCATTTCAATCACGTCTCCTTACAACGTATATTATTGCCCATGAACCCAGTATCATTATCGCCAGTTCAACAGCAATCATTAAAATGCTTAATTCAGTGGTTATTGGATCCGGTGTTATAACCTGCCAGTACTGAACGAGACCGTAAATGACCCATGGATGCCTTGTTGCTTCCCTTACAGCCCATCCAGATGATGCAGCTAGTAAGGCAATGAATGGAGCTATCAGTGCTGTGTATGAAGCGAATTTTTCCATGTCCATTCTAAATACGGTCCTGATAATTTTTTCGATCCATTTGACATAGAATCCGAAGTATGCTATCGCAAGAATAAACAATATGATTCCAGAAATTACCATTGTCCAATAAACAAAATATGCCCATGGCTGGATCTGATGCTCAATGAACAATATTGAACCAGTGGCTGTGGACGGGTCAATGGAACTCTGTGCCAGGGATAAAAGATAATTGTACCCCATGAAATAGTGGTTTGGATTCCCGTAGAGGAGAATACCCATAACGGGATCCCTGCCCCCGTTAGGCCCGAATCCCTCAAATGCCAGAAATTTAAGGTACTGAAACTGATATATTATCCTTCCCATGTAATCTCCCGAAACCGGTATGAGGATCGAAGCTATGGCTCCCACACCATAGGATATCCTCAGCAGTTTTTTTCTGTACCCCGAAAAATCCTTATTTCTAATCATATCAAGACCTATGAATGCACTTGCCTCAAAGGATGAAATCACTATTGTTGCCAGAACGGTATGGAAAAATGTTGCATAAAGATCGGGGTTATAGAGGACAATCCACTGGTTATACAGGATTGTTCCTGTGGATGAAAACAGGGCAGATGATGCAAGGGCAAGGGTATGATACCTGTTCAATGCTTCATATAATGCTACGAAGGCTCCAGTATTGACGTCATTAGGCCCATATGATGGTGCCCACGGCAATATTTTGCTTACCAAGTCCCCCGTACCCCATGGAACGTTCATGAACGCGTTTGCAGCAAGGATCATGTATGCTGAAATGTTTGAGCCAATGAGAAGTATTATACCCAGGAGCATATGCTTATATGACGGCTTTTCCAGATCCCATGTGAATAAATATACAACCACAAAAACAACTTCAAGCATGAATGCATACAGTTCTAACGTTAGAGGGGCAAAAAAGAATGTGGCAATTGCAAGGATCGTTCCTGACCATATCTGAACAAGTCCAAATTCTACCAGTGTACCTGTTGCGGCTCCTATTCCAAAGGAAACGCCGAATACCATGCTCAGCTTTTTTGCAGCATTGAGGTATGTCCTGTCCCCTTTTCTGATGCCCAGAAATTCATATGTTAAAATGAGGTATGGCAGGCCAACGGCAAAGGTTAAGAAAAAACCATGAACATAAATTCCAATAATCGTCATGGGTTCTGCTGCATTTGCATTGTTCTGCAAATATGATGTTGTGATGTTCTGAGCCAAGGAAATTGAAGATAAAAGTGATAATATAAATATTGGAATTAAGAAAATAAATAATTTTCTTTTCATAATGTAGGATTGAAAAAATAATATTAAAATTTAACTCTGAATGTGATCACAGTTATTAAATTAACCACCCGAAAATACTCTCAGCAGTTCAAGAACATCTGAATCATTCACATATTCATCTTCTGGAACGGGTTTTCCATTAATCATAACAATGTACCCATCTGGATTAAGCGAAAGATCCTTAAGTAAATCCAGAATCCTTCTATTGCCGGGAATTTCAAACTCCCTGTTATCATTTATTATCTTCACTTTCACCATAATCACATATATGATTGAGAATTTTATTATAAATTTTCCTCAACACTCTTCAATTTCCAGATGAGAAGTATAATGGCCATTACAAATAAAGAATAGATCAGAGCAAACTCATATATTCCTGAAGCATTGACTGTTAGACCAGAAAAAACCTCTATGATTAAAACGTATAGGAGAATTACCGTTAATGCATATTTTAAGGAATTGACACTGTTCTGGCTGTACAGGTATTCCATAAGAAATACGAAAATTAGTATCATGGGCGTTATTCTCAGATATGTGAAAATATCATATGGATTAAGGAAATAGGTATAGAGAACCATAGATACAATGAATATGAATGTTGAAAACAGCAATCTGAAATAATTCTTGGTTAATATCAGAATTATAACTGATATGAACAGGAGTGAAAGAAATAGCATGATCTGTGGATAAATCTCGTAAGCTTTATCCGGTATTGTCAGGAGATAGTATGCCAAATAAATCGAATAAATTATCAGAGGTATTTTAAATTCAGCAATTCGCTTAGAGGTGTTTCTACATTCCACTCTATCACCCTCTCGATTCCTGATTTCAGTATATTTATTTTTCTCCTCAGTTCCATCATCCTGTCAGCATAATTATTTCCTGTATTCATGTAAGGAATGAGAACCATGATATCATATCCGGAATATTTTATTTCACGGTAAAGTTCTGTGGGCTCATCCTTTTCAAGATCCGTTATATATATTACATGAACCTTTCCACGGTATACCGCCTTTATTAGTCTTAGAGTGTATCTATAATCCATTTCAGATCTCATTTCCTTTGTAATACTCATAAAGGAATTCATGACATTTTCCAGCTGTGTTTTTCCATATCCTGGGGGAGTCCATGAAATTCTGTCAGAGTAGGATATTATGCCGAACTCGTTCATTGACATGCTCAAGGAAAGGGCTACCGTAAAAACTGCGCGCGTATAGTATTCCATAATTTCAAAATATCTTTCCCTCTGATATCCATGCTTTTTTGCATCAACTAGTATTAAAACCCTCGTAGTCTTTTCATTTAGATTTTCCCTGACATACAAGTCATCGTATTTTGCCGATTTTTTCCAGTCTATTATTCTCCATTCATCACCTATCCTGTATTCCCTTATCTCATACATCTCCGTCCCATGACCAAAATATTTTGAAATGACATCCCCGGAAGTCATTTTTACATTTTTCGTGAATATGGCCCTTTTCCTAAGTTCCTCTATTTCCGGAAATATCCTGTATGTGTATCTAACGTTAAAATTTTTGACCAGCCTAAACATGTTTCCCGGTGTGGAAAAATATATATTCATTTCCTTGAGTTCATAAAGACCCGTGTACCTTTCCTGAAATTCGATTTTTATATCATCAACAGAATTCTTTGATAGATTTCTCCTCATCTCAAACTTTTCCGATTTTATTATTACTTCACCTCTGAAAAGGCCAGTTTTTATTTTTACATTCAAATAAATTCTGTCGCCTTTTATGTATCTGTCTGGTCCGGGCTCTATATATATTTCAGTTTCACCGAGATCTGGAAGGTAAATGACTGAAACAAGGATCTCAATCATGAGTACCGTGGATACAAATATTATCTGCGTTATCCTAAGCATTGTTGTCATACCGGCAAGGATTACAAATATACCGATATACCCGTAAAGTTTTCTTGTCGGTAATATATCGGCCCTCATATCTTTGGCACCGGAACCATCTTCTCAACAATCTCTTCCACCACATCCTCCTTTTTTATGTTTCTTAACATTGCTTCAGTTTTCAGCATTATTCTGTGTGGAAGGGAAATTCTGGCAGATTTTTTTACATCATCTGGTAAAACGTAATCCCTTCCATCAATAAGCGCAAACGATCTTGACAGTTTCATCATTGCAAGGCTTCCTCTTGGGCTCGACCCAAGGATAACCTGTGGATTCTTTCGCGTTGAGTTAACAATTTTTACAATGTATTCAAGTATTACATCATCAACGTGTATTCTTTCAAGCGTATCCTGAATTTTCATGAATTCTTCTGCATCAATTACCCTTTTCACCGTATAATTATCGGACATGTTGGTTATCCTGTTCTTCAACATGCCCACCTCTCCAGTGAATGTGGGATATCCAAATGATATTTTGGAAAGGAACCTGTCCAGCTGTGCCTCGGGTAAAGGATATGTACCCTCGAATTCTATGGGATTTTGCGTGGCGATAACCATGAAAGGTTTTTCCAGAGGCATGCTGTTCCCGTCTACCGTGACCTGATATTCCTGCATCGCTTCAAGGAGTGCGGACTGTGTTTTTGGCGGTGCCCGGTTTATTTCATCGGCGAGCAAAATGTTGGTGAAAACTGGACCTCTAACAAACCTGAATGATGATGTATTCCTGTCATAAATGTTCATACCCGTAATATCGGATGGAAGAAGATCGGGTGTGAACTGTATCCTGGAAAACTTCATGTTCATTGCTTGGCTTATGAGCCTTGCGGTGAGCGTTTTTGCTACACCGGGGACATCCTCAAGAAGTATATGACCTCCGGATATCATCGTTGCAAGAATGTCCTTTACTATTTCCTGCTTGTCTATAACAACTGAAGAAATCTCAGTTGTTATAGATTTGAGTTTTTCTGATGCCGATTCAATATCTCCCATTTTCAATTCCCTCCAATATTTCCTTTATATCTTCAATAAATTTTTCCCTTTCAACAGAAACGTTTGAATTTATCCTGTCCTTCATTTCCCTGAGTACCGTGTAAAATTTCCCTTCCCCATTACTGATAATTTCATTGACCCTCTCCATGTTTCCGTACCTGTAGGACAGGTAATCCATTCCCAGGTTGTATATATCCATCTCAATGATTCTCTGGTAAACTGCATTTCCATCCATGGCCTTTCTGAATATCTCATCATAAGAGAACTTCATATTTCTGCTGCATTTCTCCTCCTCATGATTGAAATCTAGGGAAGATTCATAAAAGGGGTATACAAATATTACTGGTATTATTACCATGATACTGCTTAAAAGGAAAAAAATCATGAACCTGTAATAGATAGAAAAATAGAAAACAATGGCCAGATATGGTACCAGAAAAAGCATAACCTTTAAAATAAATTCCCTATGAAACATATGAAAGATACCCCTTTATATTTTCCAGAGCATTTATGGTGTTATTCTTATCATTCATATCCGGATCATAATTTCCGTATTTTACCTTCTCAAACATTTTTATTATGGTGTTTATTTCTTTACCTATATCGGGAAATTTTGCCTGGACTATTTTCCCGAATTCCTCAGGAGTGCTGGTGGGTGAATCAATTATGCCATATTTCTGCATGAAATTTTCTAGGTCATAATATGTTTTGAGAATGATGCCCTTTATGTTGTCGCTGAACCTGATATTTTTTATCATATCGTCTATTTCGCCAATCATCCTTTCTTTTGATTGATTCCTTTCCGTTACATTCATGTTGTTGCTTATGTAATAATAAAGGAGAATGATGAAGAATATGAATGTCGCGATGAAGGGTATAACTGGGGATAGATTGCCATGGTAATCCGGTATGAATGTGATTCTTGAAACATCCGAGAAATTGTCAATTCCGTTTAATATGTAAGATAATAACACTGCCAGTCCTATGAATGCAAAAAAACCAAGAAAAGAGAGCATAATTCTGATGATCAATTTTACCGTTTCCCTAGTGTATAATATCAGGGATATGATGAAAACTGCAATCATAGCATATATTACTGCAATGATAACATCCATTGAAAAATAAAATGATCCCCCATTCTGTATTCCATAGTTGCCTTTTGCCGGCTGGGAACCTGTGATGCCGTTAATGGAATAGGATGGGATGACAATCCCTATGGTTATGGATAACCATATTATCGCCAGAATAAGTATTAACAGGTATACCTTCCCCACAATTTTAACAATTTCAATTGTACAATTTAACCTTTTCCGATATGATCCTGCCCTTCAGGTAATATGGTGAAACATCTTCAATATATACCTTATACCATTTTCCTATGACAGCATTTTCAAGCACCACAGGCCTGTAGAATTCTGTCCTTCCAAGGAATCCCTTCTTGCCCTTTTCAGTAACAATGACATCCAACTCCATGTCTTTAATCATGGAATTTCTTTTCAGGCTTAAATTCCTGTGGAGATCCGTGAGGTATAAGGACCTTTCCTTGGATGTCATGGATTTTACCATTTTCATTTTTGAAGCCTGTGTACCGGGCCTGGGAGAAAATCTGGTGATGTTGAGTATGTCCGGCTCGATTTTTTCTATCAGTTTTACGGTATCCTCAAACGCATCATCATCTTCACCCGGAAAACCTGTGATTATATCCGTTGAAAGTGTATAATAATCAAAATTTTCTCTTATTTTATTTATTATGAACTCCGAATCCCTTGCGGTGTATTTTCTGTTCATCAGCTCAAGGATTCTGTCATTTCCGCTCTGAAATGGAACATGGAAAAATTTGAACACCTTTTCAGACCTGAAAGATTCCAGAAGCCTGTCCATTATGCCAAGCATGTTGGATGGTTCCATCATTCCCACCCTTATCCTGAAATCACCCTCTAAATTATTTATTGTGTTGAGCAGGTCTGATAGATCCCTGTTAATGTCAGTACCGTAAGCTGCGGAATCAAGGGCAGTGAGCCTGATTTCCCTGTATCCTTTATCCCTGGCCAGCCTTATTCTCTCAATTATCCATGATATGTCCATGCTCTTTATGTATCCCCTGGAAAATTTTGAAATGCAGTAACTGCATGACCCCGTGCATCCCTGTGCAATTGGAATTGTATATGTTGTTTCCCCGACAAAAACGGGATTTTTCCATGTTATTTTTCCATCAGGAAAATTATCCTGGTGTATTTTCACAGGATATACATTCTCAATCCCCCTTAACCTTTCCTCCCTGACCGTTGGAAGACATCCATAGACTATGACCGGCCTTCCATATTCTGATAACTCCCTTACCCTTCTGACCATCTGGTTCTCCGTATGCTGTATTACCACGCATGTTCCAATGACTATCCTGTCAGCCTTTTCAGGGTTATCGGTCAATTCGTATCCCATGGAAAGATAATTTTCAACGATGTTGACCGTTTCAGCCTGGTTCAGGCTGCACCCGTATTTTTCAAAGTAAACCCTTAGAACCATATGCCATCATCTATCGTAAAAAGTTTCCCACATCTTTTCTGCCAGTTTACCGTCATACATGAACCTGTCCAGCCTGTCCCTGTATTTTTCCCTCCTGTTCCTGAAATCCACAAGAAAACCGTTTATCTTTTCAATAAGAATGCTTTTCATTTCACCGGTTAATATTTCACCCTTTCTGTATCCCTGCTCCAGATCCTTTATTCTCCTGTCATCTTCTTCAAACATCATGTAAAGCCACTGAAATGCAACATCCACATCTGTATTTCCTCCCAGTTTTCTGTGTTCTTCAACCGTTGCCTGGCCCCCGGAAAATGCATATTTCATTATTTTTCTCTTAACAATATCGGGGGAATCATTGAGATATATTGCCGTTTCCGGCATGGATGAACTCATCTTTCCCTCAATTCCCGTGAGGGGAGGAAGAAACTTGCTGTGTATTACCGATGCCTTGTAATGGCCAAGGGATTCTGCAATGTCCCTCTGTATTCTCCAGTAAGGATCCTGATCGATTGCTTCCGGTATCAGGCATCTTCGGTTTTCGAAAAATGTAGGGACTATCTGCAACGTGGGATAAAATAACATTCCAATATTGGTGCTGTCCTTAAATCCAAAAACGGCTTTTACAGTTGAATAATTCACCTTCTTTGCAACCCTGAGTGAAAGTTTATACATATTTCTGATATATTCCGAATCAAGAAATATGAATGTCCTGTCTTCATCAAATCCAAGGGAAATTATATCAAGCGCATTTTCCATTGAAAACCTGTATGTATCATTAAGATCCAGGTTTTCAGAATGGAGAAATTTTTCGTCGTCCGTAATCTCAATGTAGACATTCAGGCCAAACTTTTCCTGAAACCATTTTGAAATTATAAATGGAAGAAGGTGTCCCAGATGCATTGGCCCGCTGGGACCTCTCCCCGTATAAAGATAAAATCCCTTTCCATTTTTCAGGTCATTGAGTATTTTGTCAAAATCTCGGTGCGAGAAAAATACATTTCTCCTTAGAAAAAGGTGAAGATCCCCCGTTAAATTTTTGAGTTCTTCCAGCAAACTGTTTTCGAGTTTCTGTGTTCCAAATCTTTCAATCAGTTTATCGTAATCTATTTTTCCTGAAACGTTCCATGGAGATACTTCAAATTCATCCATATCAAATCACATGCTTTAGCAGCCCCGGGCAGATTCGAACTGCCGTCGCAGGATCCAAAGTCCCGCATG
>JAGDXR010000005.1 GCA_023261745.1 Thermoplasmata archaeon
CCGGGCCGAGAGCTTGGAAGGCTCTTGTGCTGCCAAGCTACACCACACCTGCAAATATGAGCTACGGATAAAAAAATATGGAAAATGATTATAAAAGCTTTTTCAAAAATTTATTGTATGTTTTGAACGGTGTAGGATCCCTTCTGAAGGTTTACCGTTACCTCGACAATACTTCCCAGTACTGTAAATATGCCAGTAACCTTACTTGTTCCATATGTAACGGTGAATTCATATGTGCTGTTAGATAGGAATGTATATTCTGTGAAATTTTCTTCGTTTGCAGGTTCAAATGGTGGTATCATTGTTTTCTTTCCATTTAATAAGTTAGTTATTTCGGTAGAAATCAATTTCTTTGGGGCATGGATGTAGTTGAATATTACCTGATATTCATTTCCTATTAAAATATTGTAATATGATCCTGCACTGACATTTATGCTAACATTACCAAGGGTTTCAAAGCTCATTTGTCCGATTAAAACGGATCCAAACAGATGCTCCTTAACAACAATAGAATAGTTCCCGGGTGCAATTGCCAAAATTAAATAACCATTGTTATAAAATGGTACTGGATAATCTGTTCCATTGATTTCATATATACCTGAAAGTGATGGCATTGTGGCATTTATTATTCCTATATTGTCGATAGAATATATGTAACCTGTATTTCCTGATCCGGGTTGCATCATACCAAACAGCATTCCGTTTTTGGATGAATATTCTGAGACGCTTGAATTAACAAGCACATCAGGAAGTATTCCACCATAATTGACAGCATTCTCTATGCTCTGAAAATTGTATCCATTATAATATTCAAGATTCATCAGAACTGTGCCATTTTCCATGGAAATCAATGAAGCGTTCAGTGGATTTGCGTTTCCAACAACAAATTCTATATCATATGGTAATCCAACAGGATTCAACATTGAACCGTTAACCACGAAATATCCAGGCCCGTTTACAGGTACTGTAAATCTGGGATTATCATAATCCCTTATTACTCCATTTATCCCATATTCAAACATCATGTATGCATGATATTGCTGATATACCTCCTGGATCTTGAGGGTTAAATTAAATGTATTTCCAACATATATATATCCAGTATTATAATTATAATATTTCCAGTCCGGCTCAGTACCACTACCCATGATCATTGGGAAGAGTGGTGGTTCTGGTCTCATAATTGATGCATTCATGTATGAATCATCAAATATGTAATCTGCAAAACATACTGTACCGTTGGATTCATTGTATATTGCAGAATCAATATACAGAAAATCCATCATATTTCCGGACATGTTTACAAGAAAATTCCCTGCAAGTGAAAATGATATGGCAGATACATTCGTGCTTATATTGTATACAGAAGCAATACCCATTATGGATTCTGTAGTATATCCATATGAGGTTCCATTTGGATAAATACCCATATCCGCGATACCATTTGCATACACATTATTAACCTGGGCATGAGAATATGATGGAATAACCATCACAAGCGCCAATACGATCCATATAGCTGTTATCCTCCCTATCATTTTATATCCCCAGGATTCTACATTATTATAAGATATATAAATATTATTAGATATATGATATACAATAACATAAAAATTGTTATATGTTAATATGCCACATGCTAGCACAATTTAATATTATTTTAAAAATTCGTTTTCGGGATAGTATTTTCCGTATCCTGGGTTTATGATTTCTTCACCTTTTTTGATTGCCATTTCTCCCCTGATAAAAACGTAGTCTGGAAATATTGCATCCATATTTTCAAAAGGTGTCCATCCACATTTGTAATGAAGATTTTTTGCCTTAATCCGTTTTTCAGATGAAAGATGAAATATCACAAAATCGGCATCATAGCCCAGCTCAATTTTCCCTTTTTTAATGTTCAGAAGCTTTCCCGGATTTTCTGAAACTACCTTTACCAGTCTGTTTAACGATATATTCCCCCTCTTCATTTCCATCAATAGCAATGGCATTGAAGTCTCAACTCCCGGTAATCCGGATGGCGCCAGGTTAAAATTTTCCTTTTCTTCAGGTGAATGTGGTGAATGATCAGATGCAACAACATCTATAATACCACTAGAAAGATATTCTAAAAGCATTCCTGATACGTGCTCTGATCTTAAGGGGGGATTCACTTTACCGAATGCACCAAGCTGCATATTTTTATTTAAAAATAGGTGATGAGGCGTTACCTCTGTAGTGAATTTTTTTGCAAGTGCAATGTCGACAGAATCAGGAGAACTTACGTGCGCGATGTGAATTTTTCCATCGACATTATTTACAAGGAATCTGACAGCCTTGATTTCACATGTTTCAGGCCTGTTTTTATCATGATCGTTAAGACTATTTTCCTCATATTTTTTGATGCATTCCGGCCATTCAGCATGAACGGTAATATTCTTTGTTATGTCCTTTGTAATTTCTGGTATAATAAGGGGATTTAAAGGTTTTACATTTGTTGTTTCACTCATATATATTTTAAAGGATGTAACTATATCTTCAATGTTTTTTTCTACCTTATTATCCAGAAGGTATGCTATCCCAAAATCAACATAGCTTTTGCTTTTTGCAAGATTATATTTCAATATGAAATTCTCAAGTGAATTGGTAGGAGGATTGGTATTTGGCATATCAATGTAAAATGTCACACCCCCATGAAGGGCAGATAATGACCCGCTTTCAAAATCCTCCTTCCATGTATATCCAGGTTCACGAAAATGTACATGCATGTCTACCATCGATGGGATTATAACACCCTCAGGAAATTCATATCTCTCTTCTGTTACAATATGTTTTTTTATTTCAACAATTTTACCTTCTTCTATTCCAACATCGATTTCCTTTATCTCATCATTGTAAAAAAATTTACCTGAAATCACTTTCATCCAGAAACACCCTGTTTATATTTCCTCCCGGTTTATCTTCTCTAAATATTTCGGCCTGAAATGTGTAAACTTTTGCATTTCTGTTTTTCCAGCAGCCCGGGGAAAGACCCGCCTTCATGCATGTTAAATCAAGAAACCTTTCGGCATCAATGTTTTCTTCTACTGCAACCTGTGGAAGCAATAGTCCAGAATAAAATCCATATCTTATTATGAGCCCGTCTCTCCCGATCTTTATATTATCTGGCCTTACATCATCCAATTCTTCGGGAACGGTCAGAAGGGATACTTCAAATGTTATGTTCATCAGCTCGGATGGAACAACAGGGGGAAATCTCGGGTCCTCGGTTGCGGCATATATTGCACTTTTTATGAGAGCATCCTTCAGAGGGTAAACAGGTTCAGGAAATCCTATGCATCCCCTCAGTTTCCCGGAAGGATATTCATTTAATGTGGTGAATACACCGGCCTTAATTTCAAATTTTTCAGGAAATTTTATTCCCCTAATAATTCTGTTATTGTTGAGATATTCATCAACAACCATCCTTGCTGTTTTAACTGCAAATATGCCCTCTTCATCGGTATATTTATACACCACGAACATCACCCCATATTATCCTGTGAAGCTGTAAAAGAACCCTTACATTCAAACCATCCTTGAGAACCCATTCGGCAAGTTCCTTTAAATTTTTATTTCCTTCAGGCTGGAGGACTACCTCACATTTTATATCGTATTTCCTTATTATTTCCTTTGCATATTCATAATCCTTTCTATCCTTTATGACAAATTTTACATAATCCTTATTCCCGAGTAATTCGATATTTGAAAAATTATTGAATTTATCCATGCTTGATGAGGGAGTCTTGACATCCATATCAATAACAATATTCTCCTCAGTTGGAATATTTTCAATTGATAATGAACCATTTGTTTCAATCAATATTTTCTTATTTTCTTTTAAAAGTGTATCAATAAATTTATAGATATCTTTTTGAAGAAGCGGTTCACCACCTGTCAAACAAACCCATTCTGTATCAAAATTTTTTATAATTGACATGATTTCATCCATGCTCATTTCTTTTCCTTCTTCCCATGAATATTTTGTATCGCACCATGTACATCTTAAATTGCAGCCTGAAAATCTAACGAATGTCATAGGCTTTCCTATCAGAATACCTTCCCCCTGTATAGAATGAAATATTTCTATTACCTTCATAATCACACCCATATAGCATGCCTTTTTCTTAAATCTTCTTCGGTTTGTTTTAAACTTTCCATTAGTTCTGCTACAAATGAATCAAGAAATATTAAAGCCGCATCCTCAAAAACCGTGCCTAGAGGAGCCAGAGAATTGTGAGATATCGGACCAAGTATTATCTGTAAATTTGATATCTTTGATATCTCGGATTCAGGGTTGGATGTAATCGAAATTATCTTTGCCCCAACATTCTTTGAGATCTCACTCACAAGAACCGATGATTTCGTGTTACCTGTATTTGAGATTATTATAACTGCATCATACTCTGTAACTATGGGAGTTATCGTCTCACCTATGAAATACGCAACCAGCCCCAGTTGAACGAGTCTCATCGCAAATGCTTTTCCTATGATACCACTCCTTCCAGCTCCGTAAACAAAAATTTTCTGAGATGCTAATATGATTTCCTTTGCCTTGTTTATACTCTCATAATTGATATTGTTTATAACTTCAAGAATCTGCGATGTTATGAATTTGTATGCTTCCTTCCATATCATTTTTCCCACTTATTCTGAATCTTTTTAGAAATAATTCTTTCAAGAATTACCCTCATATACTGGGCATCGTGTTCAAGCAGAGGAGAAACAGAAATTACCGTGATATTATATTCCTTTTCGTACATCAATTCAGCAAGAAAATCGAATTTTGGCTCACCTCTTTTTATGGGTGCAAGCCTGATCATATTTTCAGGTAGATTTTCAAGTGCCGCAAACTGGACATAAATACCGTTGGGATAAAACTTTTCGATCTTTTGAATCACTTTTTCATAATCCTGAGGTGTTTTGAATGACATCCCTGTCCTGGCCATTAATTTCGGAAAATTCACAACAGGTATAACGTTCTTTACCTTTTTTGAAATATCAAGCAACTCTTCCATGCTACCTGCAACAGCTTTTTTACCTGAAGTTTCAAAGCCTATTGGAATTTTAATATTCATCTTATTCAGTCTGTCCCTTACCTTTTTTACATTCTGAACTATTTTTTTTAATGCGTTGGATTGTTCATTCTCACCGTAAAGACCTAAATTTGTAACTATCATTTCAGCATTCAATACATCTGCTAACATTCCAGACCAGATAACATAATTTATTGTTCTCTCAGTGAATTCATCATTTGATACAAGATCTATGTAATTAGGGGTATGGAAGGTCAACCTGATGTCCAGTTCCTTTGCAATTTTACCCAGTTCCATCAATTCTGTGTATGATCTTGCAAGGTTCCACTGAAGAATCCTTAAAATATCCCCTTTTTCAATTTGATTGTCTATACCGACACTCTCATAATTTCCATCTTCATTAATCCTCAGTACGTCAACAATAATTTTACTTTCATCCCTGTTTTCAGGCATCACTTCCTTAGGCTTTAATCCAATCTCAACTGTTGCATCAACATCCATCACATTAAATTTCATGAATGTAACTTCCAGTGCATTTAAACCCATCAGATATGTATCCTCTATGGCATCCCTCAGCATCCTTCCTTTTGAGGATAGTGGTATGCCTGATATACCAAATCTATACATTAAGACACCTGAATATATAAAACAAAAAGGTATGTTATAAAATTTATTGAAAATTTACAGAGGTACAAAAGTGTCGCATCTCACATTTTTCTCAGTAGATTCCTTCATTATATGAGATACCTCAGTGCATTCAACCTTCTCTTTTTCCTGAAAATCAATCTTTAAAAACCTTAGGATTCCTTTGAACGCCCTGTATCCGTCAGCTACAGCGGATATGAAATCCTTGGTTTCATTGACTGCATCTCCTCCAGCAAATACCTTTGGTATTGATGTCATCATGTTATCATCAACCCAAATTTCATTTCTGTTCATCCTCAATTTTTCGAATAAATCTTTGGGTAAAAATGAGAAATCCACATTTTGACCTGTAGCCTCTATTACTGTATCAACATCAAGGAAGAATTCAAAATCCTTTATAGGCACAGGTTTCAACCTGCCTTCCTTTGCACTTCCCACCATGTCATTCTTCCAGTATCTTATTCCTTTGATATATCCGTTGCTGTCCTTCACATATTCTATAGGTGTAACCTTCCACATGAATTCCACACCCTCTTCAACAGTTTCTTCCATTTCCTCTTCTGCATTGCTAGATGGATAACTTGGTCTGTCCTCGGCTCTCCTCCTGTATAATACATAAACCTTCTCAGCTCCAAGTCTCAGCGCCGTCCTTGCAGAATCCATGGCGGTAAATCCACCACCAATTATCGCAACCTTCTTCCCTATCTCAATCTTTTCACCAAGATTTGCCAGTTTTAAAAATTCAAGTGCATGATAGAAATATTTTCCATCTGATCCGGGTGTTCCAGTAAGATTTGGTTTCATGTTCCCTATTCCTAGAAATATTGCATCATAATTCCTGTATATTTCATCAAATGTAATGTCTTTTCCTACTTTGGTATTGAAATTAAATTTTACACCTGCATTTTTTATGAAATTATATTCTTTTTCTATAACATCTTTTGATAATCTGTATTTGGGTATACCAAGATTCAGTTCTCCTAAAGGTACCGGTGCAGCTTCATATACCGTGCATTCAACGCCAAACTGTGTTAGATAATATGCTGCTGTCAACCCTGCAGGGCCAGATCCTATTATTGCAACCTTCTTTCCTGTGGGCTTTTTCTTCTGATGATTAATAACAGGTGCATAATCATTGAACTGTTCACCAACGAATCTTTTTAGATGTCTTATTGCTACAGGTTCATTATATACACAATTGTCTTCACATCTATGAGTACATATATTTCCACATATCTGGGGGAAAGGCAAATCTCTAAGTATTATTTTAAGGCTGCCCGCAAAATCCCCTCTGGCAATTGCCTGAACATATCCCGGAATATCAAGCCTTGCCGGGCATCCCTGAATGCAGAGGCCACATCCAAGGCATCTTGAAGCTTCCCTCATGGCCTCTTCCTTTGTATATCCGAGTGTGACTACCCTGTAAAAATCCTTTTTTCTCTCTTCTGGCTTTTCCTGCTTTATTGGAACCCTTTTAAAATTTAACATGTAATATGATGGTTTTGGCATATCTTATCGCCATACCTATATTATAATATAACATTAAAAATTTACTTTATTATTGAATGAAAAATTTTAATTTTATAATTTTCAATAATTTATTCATGATTTCAAAAATGAAAATCATGATATCAGTAACATTAATTTTTGGATTGGTTCTTTATCCAATGTCTTTATCGCAGAATGTAGCATATCCTGCATGGGAATTCAAAAATGCGTATTTGGAATATAATGCAACATTAAATTTGATTGGAATTAAGGAGAATTTAACCATCAAATATATAATAATAAATGTCTATCAGAATAATGGATCATTCACATACTATGAAAATTTCACCTCTGTAAAATATAAAATTTCTGAAAATTTAACGAATACAGGTAATTATTCTGATCCAAACGGTTTCCCGGCAGTTTCCACAAACGATTTAAATTATCTGAATGATGGACAGGTTCCAGAAGACATGAAAAATTTTGTGAGAAGTGTTACAAAAAATATACAGATAAAAGTACCTGCAGGGACATATATTACAGATAAAATTGTCAACAATGATGGTTCAACAGAATATATAGATCAATCTACAGGTATTGTGGTTTATGAAAATATAACATTGCTAGGATTCAATACAATTCTGAAATTAAATGATACTAATATACAGATGATTAACATGAATATTGTATTTATAATAATCACCGTTATCATTCTTGTCCTGATATTCATTGTTTTGACTATTTATGCAAGAAAGAAAAAATAATATCTCATCTTTTTTAATGTATTAAAATATTTTATGTTTCACATTTTTATATACAACGTGAGTTTACATGTATAATAGAATTAATTGGTGAAAAATTTAATATTTTCTAGGTTTTTCTTGCAATTCATATTGAGATACATATATCATTTTTTCAAGATCTAGAATTTCTATTATTCCTTTTTGAAATGGATTATACCACACATAAGTTTGTGTAAGATAAAGGATACTTCATACCAAAGATTCTCATTATATCCTCCTTACTTATATTGAATTCAGGAAAATCTTTCCACTGTATTTATTATTTTTTTCAATGATCCTTAGATAAATAATCTTTCCGGCAGATTCTTCGCCTGGCAGGGAGTCTATTATCTTTATTCTTCTACTGATCTCTTTGTTCAACCATTATATCATATTTGTTAATTTTATTACTTTGCTCATCGGTTTTGGATATTTGTAATATGTTAGGAGAAGGTTCAGCCCTGTATCCATGTTGTATATTGCTTTGGATATTTATTGTTTTATTCTTATTTGAACTTGTTAAATCTTCCCCTTACCTCTTCTTCCGAATAGGCATAAAAGATCATTCACATCTCCCTGCCTATAATATCCTTATCTCCTGCTCTCAATTTTGATAGAAAATTCCTTTCAGCATGTATTATGCATGATTGGAAATCTGCCTAAGATAATATTTCTTGATTGTTTCCTGTATCCCTGATAGGCCCTCTGCTATGAATATCAATATTTCCTTTATTCCCTTTCTCTTAAATAATTTATTATCAGTTCCCAGCTACTTGATGACTCTGTTGGATTTATCCAGAATCCAAGACTCTCTTTTTTTACCAATAAGATGTATGCCCAATGCTATATGCAGTGCCTCCTTCTCTACCGTGTTCATTCTCAGATTTAGAAATAATGCATATATGTATATGACAAAATATTTTTCTTTTAGTGGTTGAATTGCCATGCATCTATTTCCTCCTTTACAACATCTGTAATTTTGCTTATTGTCCTTTTTTGTATCTTCCTTGAAATATTTCTTCAAGGATCATGGAAATCCTTCTGGTGCTTCCTCAATATCAATGGATATTCTATAGGGCTCAAATATCATTGTTCTAAAATTTTCTTTCTGTCTACTGGCACTTTTAGATCATCTATGAAACCATATTTTGTATTCAATGTTCTTGTATATGTTTCATTTCTGGTTTCATTGTAATTCTCGATGAATATTTCTCTTTCAGTATTCATTATTGTCTCCAGTGTTTCTTTCACTGTCTTTCTCACTATTTCCGAAAGTA
>JAGDXR010000041.1 GCA_023261745.1 Thermoplasmata archaeon
CCTCCCTGAATAACTGAGTTTTACTGCTTCCCCCAAACCCCTAACTTTTCTATAATTTTTTCAACAATCCTCAAAAATTCGTTCTGTGAACCTTTTGGTATTGAAGCACCCGCGGCTATGTTGTGACCTCCACCGTATCCCCCAACATATCTTGCGGCCTCGGAAATGATTTTTGAAAGATCAAGACCCCTAGTTATTAGATTTCTGGATGCTCTTGCGGATACCTTTATCATGCCATTTCCATCGTCAACAAAACCAAAAATGGGCAGATTCTGATCTGCAAGATTTATAGAAAGTGTCATGTTAACTATTGTACCGAGAACTGTATCGGGTATCTTTGTTCCGGCATCAAAATACTGGTAATATTTTTCCTTAATTATTCCTATTTCCCTGACATAATTTATGCTATCAATGATTATTCTTTTGTGATTTTTTAACATGTCCATGCTCTCCTTCAGGGAATCTTCCCTATCCCCTTTTACAATTTTTAACCCAAGTTCCGGTTTATTGTATCTGCCACATGAATTCAGAAGAGTTGCAAACTCTTTAGCATCAAAGAGATGACTGTACTTCTTTTCATCTGGAAAAAGATAAATTTCACCTATCAGCCTTGTTGCATAAACTGAATCAAAACCCATCGAAAGGAGTTTTATTACAATATGGCTCAAAAGGAGCCTTTTTTCTTCGGTTGAAAGGTCAGCCCATGTTCTCTGCCTTCCCCCTGAATCGTGAACCGATATTCCAAGATCCTCGAGAATCATCAGAACTCCGTTTTCATCATCTGTTATCCCTGGGATTGCAGGATCATTGGAATATGAAAGAAATTTACTGAGAGGTCTGGTTTCACGACCGAATAACCTGATGTCTATTGTTGAACGTATGAATCCATATTCTTCACCTTCCTTCAGAATATATCTGTTTGACCCTATGAGCTTCAGGTATGCATTATCCTGAAGATCACCAACCGCCCCTACTATCGCATATTTAGAAAGATCATAATTGAAATATTTCAGTTCCCTTGCAACAACATATGTTATTCCTGAACCACTTATATCAAGCGCCCCATCTTTACCGAACAGATGGGGATTTAACTGGTATACCTCCCTTTTTGACATGCTGTCAAGGAATTCCAGTATATCTTTCCTCTTTTCAACAGGTATGTTGGGGTTCATATTGCTGGGGAAATGGTGATCGGTGATTACAGCCCTCATATCTACTATTTCGTGTATCTGCCCACTGCCCAGATCTGTAAACCAGACGAGATCAGGATTCATATCCCTTATTCTGTTTATCAAATTAACATCAAGCTGTTTTGTGAAAATAACATTATGTTCAATGCCGGCCCTGTCCAGGGACGCGGAAGCTATGCCTGCAGCAGATATTCCATCAGCATCAATGTGCGAAACAACCGTTACATTTTTTGAAGACAGTATAATTTCGGATATCCTTTTTGCCATCGATAAATATTCTCTCACTGCATTTGAATTATTTTTTTCTATTATATATCTTTATTGTTTCTCAAATGAGTAAAAAATATTTATATTTAAACCTGATATTTAATGTCATGAACAAGAGAAATCTCATGATTATACTCTCATTTTTCTTTGTATTCATATCATTTGTTATTAGGATCATAGGTTCATTGTTAACAGGCAATATCGCATTGATAATAGAATCACTGCATATCTTCATGGACGTGTTTATAACTTTAACAATTTTAATCGTAATAAAAATCATTTATTCAAAGCAGTCAATGAAATTTCCATATGGTTTGTTTAAACTGGAGGATATGGTATCATTCATTCTCGCCATAATAATCATCTATTTTTCATTTGAATTGATATTCAACAATAACTATCATAATATATCGGGGATGACTGTTTCATCCATTTTTGAATTGATTTCTGTAATTCCACTGGTGTTCTCATCAATATATAAAATAAAAGCATCTAGATTATTCAATTCTCCATCCCTGAAAAACGATGGAATACATACATTTGCTGATATTGTTGAAGGTTTATTTGTCTCCATTGGCCTCTATTTAACTAATTATTTTGGAGTAATTTCATACTATTTTTCTATTATGATAGCATTCATTGCCCTGATCGTAACATCATACTTAATAGGAAAAAATGCGATTCTTTCATTGCTGGATCTACCACATGACCCTAACCTCAAAATTAAAATGATGGGTCTGTTAAAGAATGTGAAGGAAATTAAGAATGTAAAAGATATAAGGTTCAGATGGGCGGGTCCTTCTGTATTTGTGGAGATCGTGGTTGAAATGGATCCAAGATTAACAATAGACGAGGCGCATCCTATAACTGAAAATATTGAGAATATGCTCAAAAACAATATAGAAGGAATTTATTCTGTGACCGTCCATGTGGAACCAGTTAAAAGAAATGATTTCAAGGTACTTATCCCCCTTTCAAACGAAAACATAAATTCTGAAATAGACTCCCAGTTGGGAAGAGCAAATTATTATGCAATATTTGAAATAAAGGGAGAATCAATTAAATATGATATCAGAAAGAATAATCTGATCAGCAAAGAAAACCTTGTAGGCGTTGATTTCATAAAATTTTTGCTAGATGAAAATGTAACTGATGTTATCTGCAAGAATGTCGGTGACATAATTTATGGTTTACTTGTTTCAAGGGATATATATTGCTGGTATTTTGATGGAAAAAATGCAGAAGAAGCAATAAAAATGCTCATAGAAAATAAACTGAAAAAATTTAAAATTCAGTAATTCAAACCTTTCATGTAAGGTCTTCTTAAGCCTTCATATTTTAATGATTCAAAATCCTTCTTGGCCGTTTCAAGCATGATTCTGTCATTCAATGAATATGCCATGTACAATCCAAAAATTAATCTCGAAACAGCAGAGAGATATCTTAAATTCTCCCTGTCAAAATAGGATATTGCATCGGTAAATTCAATTATTGCGGTGGGCATTTTTTTATCATAAACATCAATAACAGATTTAAAAACCTGCAGCCTGTTTTTGAAATAGCCCATCATTGAAATATCAGATTCATCTATTTTTGAAACAAGATTCCTTATTTCATCATTTATGTATTTACCTGTTATAAAATTATAATATAACATGATTTCAATGAATTCTATTGTATCGGAAATCATGCTTATGATGTTATCTTTTACAAACATATCAAAATAATCCCTGTAAATTTTAATGAATTTTTCAATATCTCCGGAATAAAAATAAAATGTGGCTTCACTCATATAACCGAACTGCACGTAATAAAGATGCTGTGAATTTTTTAAATTTTCAATGTAATCTTTAACCTTTTCGTCAATCTTTTCTCCCATCGCTACTCTTAAGAGATCTTCCAGTATATAGAATTCATTTTTTATTTCACTGATCTCAACCCTGTCTATGAATTTCTTGAAATCATTGAAATATTTCAATGCTTCATCAATTTCAGCTCTTTTAACGAATATGTCTGACATGTTAATTATTGATGTGAATGCCGGTTCGTACAAATCAAGCAAAAAAGATAATGAAAAGCTTTTTTTCAAATATTCCAGTGATAGATCCATGTCGCCTATATAGCTGTAAATGGCACCTAAATTTATATATAACGTCAGTAATAGCGAGGTATACCAGTTTTTTTCAGCAATTGCAAGCGCTTTCTTATAATACTGAAGGGCGATGTCTATTCTACCCTCAAGGGTTGAATATATGTTTCCTATGTTATTGTATGTTGAAACTATATCATAATAAAGATTGTTTTTCTCGGCCAGTTCCAGAGCTTTTTGATAATATTCAAGGGATTTTTTATAATCGTTTTGATCAAAATAAATATTTCCCTTTAATCTGTAAAGTCTTGATAATATCAATTCATTTCCGTATTTTAAACAGAGTTCTTCCGATTTTTTAATATATTCCATGCTTTCCTTGAAAAGATTCCTTACATATAGGTTCAAAGCACCAAGATAATATAGCTGGGGTCTGTACTTTTCATCAATTTTCATCTTTTCCATTAACTTCACAACATCAAAAGATTTGTTGTATTCGTTTATTTCATAATATAGTTCTGATAACCTGAGAAGAATTTCCACATTCTCTGGATAATATTTTTCCAGTGTTTCCAGTACACTTATAGCATCTCTGTATTTATCGTAACTCTTCAGTATATCTGCATAGGTTATTCCAACCTCAAGATCATCCTCCTTTATGCTTAATAAAATTCTTCCATAATGTATAATGGATTCCATGTTTCCATATTCCTTTGCTTTGTTGAAAGCTTCTTTCAACAATTTGTATGCAATGTCGTTTTTGCCGGCCTGGTAATAATGAATGCCTGCCTTTTCAATATTACCCTTTTTATAATAATAATCACCAAGCTTCTGATTTATCATCCTTATTCTCAGAGATGAAAACATCTTTTTTACAGATTCATAATATTCAATCCTTTTTATTGATATTTTATCATCGTTTTCCTGAATTATTCCTTTTCTTATAAGCCTATCAAGGATCTCAATGAGTTTTTCCTCATTTATATTCATTATTTCAACCAGTTCGAATGGATCAAGTGGTTCATTTATTATGTTTAAAATTAAAATAATCTGCAATTCATCTTCATTTAAACTTGGAATTGCAATTTCGGATGTTTTATATGACATCAATGCATCCTTTACCCTCTGAATATCTGATTCCACTATCGTTAACGTATATGTTTTATTTACAATGATTCCATTCTTTTCAAGAATATTTATGGCATCCATTATTGAATTGTAATCGTTAAAACCTAATTCAAACAATAGATTGTATATTTTTTCTGGAATAATATACCCGAGCGAAAATAACTTTTCCTTGAGATATTCTACTGATACCTTCTCAAGAATCAGTACTTCTGCACCCAAACTTGTAAGTAAAGTTACCATCTTGTTTATATTGTTATTTAAATTCTGTTCAGAATAAATGAATATCAGTTTTCCACTCCATTCATTTTTTGACAATTTTTCTGAAATATTTGTGAAAAAGTATATCATTTCAATATCCAGATTTTCAATATTTTCGAGAATCAGTATGGCACCTTTCCCAAGAAGTTCCTCAATCTTAATATTGATTAGATATATTTCGGCCGAGGATCCCTTTTCACCTATTAATGCAAAACTCATCCTTGAATACCTGGAAATTTCCTGCTTCAAATCAAAGAGAGAAATAAAATAATCTTTAAAATTCATATCTTTTGTTATTTTTATTGAATAAACTTCTCTATTTATTTTTTCATAGAAACTTTTCACATCACTGTGAAAATTTTCTATATCGGTCTTTTTCTGAATTATTATGATTTTTTTATTTAAAAAGGGTCTAGAATCCAATCCTCCAGGCCCCAAAATTGATTCCATAATTTAATAATAAAAAAACAGATAAAAAAGGTTTTTCAATAATTTTTAGAGAACTGTTCCAATGTATATATATATGAAAGAACCTATGTTGATATATGTGTTTGAGGGAATATACTGAATAACCGGCTGGTTATAAATATTTGAAATGGGTGAGTTCAATGGTTCCAGAAATACATATAATGTTATGTTTAAAAATGTGCTATTGTCGGATATTGCCACCATTGCCTGTTCATTGAAATTTGATATTACGCTGTATATTTCATTTAGTACATTGTCTGAAAAACCGAAGAAATCACCTGCCATAAACAGTATGTTGTCTATTAAATCAGGTGTCAGATAACCTATTGGGAAAACATTTGCAATGGATGTGTATACTGGTGTAACATTATTTACCAGGAGGACATCGTTTCCAAGATTTATATTTACCTGGAACAATTCCATTATTTCCTGGATCATGAAAGAAAGATTAAGATCAAAATTACCAATTATTCTGTTCAGATTAAGGGTTGGAAGATATACACCTGAAAGTTCAACATATGAATCGTAAAATGGATATGCTCCATTGGCAATCCATACATATGGGGCATTGCCATCATCATTGATACCAACCGTGTAATTTGAATATGCAATGGATGTTGTGTTCATATATATAATGACATTCTGGGCAATATACTGTCCAGATGAAGCATTTATATTTATCGTAATAAGGGGTGATGGATTTATTGATGATACATTCCACCATCCGAATCCATCACGGTTTAGAGTTATTGTTCCATTGATGAAATAATATGGAAGTATATTGTGGACTATCATTACCTCAGGATATTGACCTGTAATATTTATGAGAATGAATGCAAGGTCTGTGAGAGGTTCTGGGAGATTGGATGTGATACCATTTGGAGATATCAGAATGCCAGTAACAGTTAATGCGCCGCTTGTCTGCATTGATATTTCTGTAACATTGTTTGATATCAATATGGGCAGGCCTAGACCGTTTGTTCCGGTCAGTGATGATAGTGTAAATACTGCACCCTTAACATCGACTGAATTAAGAAGCATGTATGAACCGTTGAAATTGGGCACTATCATCAAAGCAATATCACTGAGAGGATCTGTCAGGTTTATAGTCATGTTCTGATTTAATAAAACAAATATTCCAATGTTGAGATCTTTTACTAAATTGTTTAAGGAGGATATTGATGTATAATTGAATCCAAATAAACTTGAAGTTACATTTAGGAATCCACTGATTGATATTCCCAGAGAAAATCCGGAAACATTGACATTTTCTTCCGGCATAGAGGAAAGATTTGCGATTGTTGCATTGTTAAATGGTTCAGCACTATATGTCCCAGGTATGTAATTTGCAAGTATTATCTTTATGTTGGACCCCAAGAAATTGAATGAAAAGTTGATATTTGTATACTGTATTTCCATATTTCCAAAACCATTGAAATTGTATGTAATATTTGGAGACATCAATAAATAATATGACTGGCTATATATGTTGAAATTATTTGGTATTCCTAGCATTACACTTTCATTAAGCTCAGATATTGTATTGATGATGTAATTCAGGGTGGAATTTCCAAATACATCATATAGATCATTAACCAAGCTCACATTGAATATGTTAAATAAATCGGATGATTTTACGCTTGCCAGTATATCCAGGGTTACATTATTCATGTTATTATAAGAAATTGCGTTTGCCAGAAATACATCCCCGTTGAAAAGATTCATCGATGGCATATTCAATCCCATAATATTCAGTAAATTTGTAGGGATTCCCAACATTCCTAAAATTTCATTTATATTAATATTTAAACCGGGCATAAATACTCCTTTCAGAATTACATTGCCTTCAAATATTGGATATTGACCACTGGCAATCCAGATGTATGGAGCCTGGAAATCAGTATTTATTCCGTATGTTGTATTGTTGAATACTAAACTCGTTGTATTCATATCTATTATTAAATTATTGAAATATAGAGATCTCATTCCGGAACTGTAAGTTTCAAAATTGGTTGGGATGATATTCTCTACGTTCCACCAGCCATAATTATCCTTTGCAAGTGTGATTAACCCATTCAGGAAATATATTCCTATATTATCATGTGCAAGTATTATCTGGTAAACACCTGAATCATTTGTTATAATTAATGAAAGGTTTGTGAAAGGTTCAGGAAGATTTGAGGTCAATGATGGAAGTGCGATTATTATTCCTGATGTCTGTATGGTTGATTTGATCTGAACATTATCAGCCAAAATATTCTGTGCAACTATGACTGGTATATTTAAATTGTAACCGAAAAGATTACCTGTATGATACAGAATTCCATTTACGTAAACATTTTCAAATTCGGAAATGTTGTATTCATTAACATAAGGTATGATTACAATTGCCATACCTGTCAGGAATCCATCTGAAATCTGGAATGTCAGATTTTCATTTAACAGTAAATAAATTCCAAGATTTAACCCTGATATATTTTCAAGGAAATCATACGTTTGATTGTTCATTGAGAAAATATTTTTAACATATTCGGGGATATTCACATTAAAACCAAGAAGGAATCCGGGAACTGATACGGCAGAATTTGTCATATTCCACAACTGTTCAACAGAAGCGTTCGTGTAAGTTGTAATGTTTACCCATTGCGGATATATGATTGAACCCAGAGTTACACTGAAAATTGAATTGAATATGAAGCCCGTTGAAAATTGCATCTGCTGCATCTGAGATGGAACATATATAAAATTCAGATATCCCTCGGTTAAATTAACACCGAAATTAAGAGGTGCTAAAATAACGTAAAAGTTCATATTTGAAAGGCTATTGTTTAAATCAGATATTATAAATGCCTGCATCTGTGATGAATTTATAAGACTTTCAATATCATAAAGTGCTGAAGAATTAAGGGAACCATTCAAAAATACGCTCAAAAATGAATTTATTGTATAGGGGGTAATGTCAGCGATTACCTGGCCCTGAGAAACCTGTGTATTTGAAAATGTTATGTTTGAAACAACCATTATTGGGACCTGCATATTGTAAATGTTATTTATATTTGGGAAATAATTGATTAATAGATTGATATATTGTGTGATATTTATTCCAAATATTTCCATAATGTCAGAAATATTTAAAACAGATCCTTCAACAGTTGCATTTGAATATATCATGGGTACTGATTGATTTGGAATGATAAAAATGAAATTTTGATCAGTTGAAAATCCTAAAGTAAAAATGTTTGAGTTATATTCAAATGGAATCCCAACAAAATTTGAGGATATAATAACATTATTCTGAGAAGGTGTCAGTTTATCTATCTTTTTATAGGATTCCATGTTATAATTTGTTAACATCCAGAATTTACCATATGATAGATAAAATGTACCAAACCCTTTTATATCGTGATAAGGGGAATAAACCTTATAAACCATATCTTTTGAATATATTGTAACATAATTACCGTGGGATAAAGCATATCCATGAATAACCATTGAATCAGATCTGTTCTCAGCTGTAGAGTATCCAGAAACAACAACAAGGGCCAAAACCACCATAAAGACAACAATAATTCTATTCAAATCAAACCCCTTCATGATAAATACAATATTCTTAAACTTATTTAAATTTTTCTAATTATAATTTGAAAATTTTTCAAATATTAATAGAATTAATGATTCTGATTTTTTAAAATTTTTGAATACTGTATAGTCCCAAAACGTTTGACTATTATGTTTTTTGGTCAATTTATCATCAGACTACCTCTTTAATTATTTGAGGCAAGATTTTCATAGA
>JAGDXR010000014.1 GCA_023261745.1 Thermoplasmata archaeon
CCTCCCTGAAGGTCGGAGTTTTACTGCTTCCCCCAAACCCCTAACTTTTCTATAAACTGGTAAAATTTTAAATCCATTATTTCAATATATATATTTATGAATTATCTGGTTGCATTTGATGGTTCTGCAGGTTCAGTTGCTGCTTCTGAATTCCTTAAAAAAATACTCACAAAAAATGATACGGTTGTAGGTCTTTTCGTTTTCTACAAAACGGATTTTCCTGCTAAATATGACATGTTTGAGGGTGAAATTTCATTTGATAATCTGGAAAATCTTATATATTATCTCAGGGATCTTTTCAAGGCAATATTTGAAAATTTCAATGAAAGGTTCACATATATAATTCCAGAAAGAATTTCAGTAGGTTCGGCCATTATTAAATTTGCATCTGAGGAAAAAATGGATATTATTGTCACCGGTACAAGAAAACTGAAAGGTTTTGAAAAACTGATAATGGGGAGTGTAAGCCAGAGCATTATTTCGGAATCATCCATTCCTGTACTTGTTGTGCCCCCATAAATTATTTTCTTATTACCCTTTTACCCCTTATTTCAATTGAATTGTTTTCAATCAGGGATATTGCTTCAATCAGGGATTCATGTTCATGCGGGAGAATCCTTTCAGCCAGGGTTTCGGTATCATCATCGTCCATCACAGGTACACACTTCTGTATTATTATTGGTCCTCCATCAATATCATTGGTCACAAAATGAACGGTGCATCCTGAAAACCTCATTCCGGATTCAAGAACGGCCATGTGGACCTTTTCACCGTAATACCCCTTCCCTCCAAAACATGGTAAGAGGGATGGATGTACATTTATTATTCTATTTCTGTACCTTTCAATGATCTTTTTTGTCAGAATCTTCAGATAACCAGCAAGAACGATAAAATCAACATTGTATTCATCTAACGTTTCAATTATCCTCTCATCATATTCTGAATCGCTCAGATTATGTGAGGAAATAAATATTGCGGGGATGCCATGATTTTTTGCCTTTTCCAGCGCCAGGGCATTTTTTTTGTTGGAAATAACCACCTTTACCTTGGATTTTATTATTTCATTTTCAGAAGCCTCAATGATTGATTCCATGTTTGTCCCGCGACCGGAAACAAGAATTCCTATGTTCATGGTTTTCTTAATATATTCTTTGATTATAGTTTTTATTTTTAAAATAAAAGTTAATATTGATGGATATCGATCTCAAGGAAAAAAGGTGAAAATTTGATATTTCAGTACATACTCATTGAGGTTCTTATACTCACCGCAATTGTTTCAGGCAACAATATTTCAATAGCCATAGGTGCACTGGTGGGTTCCAATACATTGAATAAAAATTTTTCAAAGATATTCGGGGCAGTTGGATTCATAACGGGACTGTATTTTGGTTCAAAATTCATGAATGAGGCCTTTAAATCATTATTTCCACAATCGCACCTTTTTTTGTTATTATCCCTGAGTGCAACAATTGCAATTTTCGTTTTTGCACAGAGTGCAAGGGCACCTCTCTCACTGACAATGGTACTAACAGGAATAGGATTCGGATATACACTTTCTAAAGGTATTTTCCCCCTCCTTGGAATAAAGATTGTGATGATGTGGATTTTTGCACCTTTGATTGCATTCTATTTGGCTTACATGCTGATGAAATTGTACAATAAAATAAGAATTAAAAATATATGGAATGGTATAAGAACAATAAAAATATTGATCATACTATTCTCATTTTTTTCCGCATTCACCCTGGGTGAGAATACCCTTGGTCTGCTATATTCAATTACCGGGTATTCATCAATTAATTTTATACTCCTGTCACTTTCAATTTTTGTGGGTTCATATTTTCTGAGCGAGAGTGTTCTAAGACGGATAGGTTTCGAATTCTACCTCATGAGATATTCAACGGGATTGATATCTAACATAGTTTCATCATTACTTGTTGAAATTGCTACATTGTTCAGTATACCTCTTTCAAATACTCAGACAATGACTCTTGGAATAATAGGTTCGGGATATTCCCTGAAAACAAGACTGTTCAGCCTGAAACCACTGATAAAGATCCTGATTGTCTGGATAATCTCTCCTCTTTCGGGAATATTTTTTGGCATGATAATCACCTATTTATGATCTTTCTGTAATTTTCCTTTTCATTTTCATCGGGATTCACAGTCCTGATCGCCTCCCATGCTCTGTCAACTTTCGATAATCCTGAATCCTTTGAAAATATGTAATGATCTTCCCTTCTCCAGAGAATGTCATCAATGTGATACGCCTGTTCATATTCCACATAGTATCTAAACTTCCTGATTTCCGGATCAGCATCCTTAATTAAATTGTAATCCGGAATATAATTCAGCTCAAGATCCCTTCCAAGATTCAGTGAAAATTCCTTTGAAATGAAATCAAGAATCTGAAATGCAACACTCCTATAAGTGGTTAATTTCCCCCCAACTACATTTATTATCCTGCCATTTTTTATTATTCTGTATTCCCTGCTTATTTTCCCCAGATCTTCACCCTTTCCGAAAAGGGGCCTTATGCCTGAATATGAATTTATTATGTCCTCCCTGCCAAATTTAACATACCTGGATACGGATTTTATAAGGTAATCTATCTCTTCCTCGCTTGGTTTTGGATCATATTTGTCTCCCTCATACCTTGTTTCGGTTGTACCTATTATTACGACCTCACCCCTGGGTATTATGAATACCTGTCTCCTGTCAACGGATGACCTGAGAGCTATCGCAACTTCCGGAGAATAGAATTCTCTGGGTATTATAATATGGTCACCCTTACTCATCTTAAGCATTGATGAATATTCTTTCATCTCTGAAAATTTAGATGATAACATTTCAAATATATCATTTACCCATATTCCGGCCGAATTTATTATCATTCTCGCCTTTGTTTGATGATTTTTTTTGTTTATTGTGTCTTCAAATTCTATTTTATAATGATCATCAGTGAAATCAATTCCCGTTACCTTTGCATAATTGAGGGATAATGCACCGTTTATCCTTGCATTCATTATGTTATCCATTACGAGACGCGAATCATCAACAACACCCTCGGCATATATGTATCCCCCGCTAAATTTTATATCTGAAAAATGAGGATATTTCTTTATTATTTCATCTCTTGAATACCATGTTGCCCTTATTTTTTTTGAAAATAAAGAGTATAATTTCATTCCTGCAAACATTTCAAATCTATTCCATGAATAATCGTCCATGGGTATAAAAAAATCCTCTCTGCCAACTGATCTGCTATTTTCCAGGAGAAAATCCCTCTCCCTTACGCTGTCCTTAACGACGGAAAACTGAAAATTTTCTAAATATCTCAGACCCCCATGTATTAATTTGGATGACCTGCTGCTGGTCCCGATTGAATAATCCCTTGCCTCAAGAAGACCGATTTTAAGTTTGGATTTTGAAAGGGCATTTAAAATACCTGCACCTGTTATTCCCCCACCTATGATAAGTACATCGAGACCCTTCTCCATTTCATTTATGATGTCCTCTCTTTTCAATAACATCATAACACCTCATTATACTTTTTATTTGATCCCTTGAATTTTTCTGCCGGGTACCTTTTTTCATTGATTTTCATTTTATTGAAAAATGCACTGGATATATCTATATCATATTTCTGCCCAAACCGTATGATAAAAAATAGAACATCTGCAAGTTCATTTTCAATCATGGATCTTTTATTTGGATCTTCTAAAATTTTTAGGCTTTCTCCATCATTTAAAAACCTGAATAATGATAATAGTTCAGAACCTTCCGTAACTATACCTATTGAAAGGTCTTTGGGATTGTGAAATCGATCCCAGTCTCGTTCAGCGCAGAATTTTTTAACAATTTCCTTCATGTTTTCAACTGTTGTGTCGGAATCCATGAATAGGGATTTCAATATAAATTATAATTATTTTCATAAATTTAAATTGTTAAAATTATTGAAAGGATATCTAAGGATCTTACAACTTGGAAAAATTTTTATTATAATAATCAATGAAAGATAAAGGTGAACAGATGAAGATAAAAATTTGCAACAAACATGGCCCTTTCAGAGGCGAAAAATGTCCCGTGTGCGGGGATGAAGGTAAACTTATGCTGAACGACTGGGAGGTTGAGGCACTGAGCAGAATACTTACTGGTATTCTAAGGCATTTCCCGGAAAATTTTAATGTTAAACTGGATCAGCATGGATGGGCTAATATAAATGATATTGCTGAAGGAATAAAAGGGAAAAATAAGAAGTTCAGATTTCTTAAACCTTATCATGTGGAGGCTTTTATTTTAACAGATACAAAGGGAAGATTTCAGTATGATAAATCTGCCGGTAAGGTAAGGGCAACATATGGCCATTCAATTAACGTTGATCTGAGCGATCTTCCATCTGAAAATATTCCTAGAAAATTATACTATGCCATTGTTCCAGAAGAGGAAGAATTCATCACTGAAATTGGTATAAAACCAGGAGAAAGAAAATGGGTTCATCTTTCAGATTCCTACGAGGAGGCATATATTTCAGGCAGGCACAGAACGGATAATCCAATAGTACTGGAGATAGACGCAGAGAAATTGATTAATGATGGAAGAGCCATATATAGGGCAAACGAAAAAATATATATCACGAAAGAAATACCTCCGGGGTACTTCATAAAAGCTCCGATAAAGGAGGTCGAAGTTCCAAAGGAAGAACTTGATCAGATTGAAGAGGAAAAAAGGAGAAGAAAAGAAAAAGAAAGGAGAAAGATGGAAGAGGATCTTGGAATGAAGTGAGGGCCGGTAGATCAGCTGGTAGATCGCCACACTTGCAATGTGGAGGCCTGGGGTTCAAATCCCCACCGGTCCATTTCAGCAAAATTTATATTTTGAAAATGGCTTTTAAGTGTATCGGTGAAAAAATGAAATCACTGTCAAACACTTTAAACGATATCGAAAAAATGTTGAAGGATGATTTTAATATTTTCATGACTTCAGATTCGCTTGAAAATTTTACAGAAACCGTAGAATATTACAGTCCAGAAGGTGACTGGGAAAAGTTTCTTGAAATACCCAGAAAACTGAATATAAAAATAATATATGTTTTCTATCTGACAGGTGATGATCTCAATTTAAGAAAATACAAAAATAATATAGGTTTAATTGAACTGGGATTTTATTACAACAATGTCATGCATATATTCAAGATAACTACGGAATGGTATGATGAATATGACAGTTTTTCACATGAAGAGGATGAGAAAAATATAGACTAGTGAGCTACTCCTCAGATAAGGCATCGAAGCTTCCTGACACATACACTCACATCTATCTTTAAGGAGATATTCATTTTTGAGTTCTACCAGCATTTTATTTTGTGTATATATACTTCAAATATTATTTGTTGGAATCCTTACCTGTTATGTGATACTCATCCCTTTTCGCAAGGAAATAATTGTAAAAAAACTGAAATTAAAAAAGTGCTTTTATATTAATTCCTCTGTTTCTCATAGGATATAGCTTTACTGTGGAAATTATTATTACCATTTATATATATCATTTTATATTTGTAAACCTTTCTCTTGGTGAAAATTTTCGTATCTCTGCCTGAAATCTACTCTTCCCATAAAGCCTTAACATTCTTCTAAATAATTTTAAAACTCATTAAATAAGTGATTGATAGTCCAATCAAAGCGAAGGTGTTAAGAAATGGCAATCCGGGAAGAGGCCTTCTTTTGCTGCTGAATATTATCAATATGAACAGTCCAATCAGCGTGAAAATGGTTGTGAGAATTAAGCCCAATATACTGAACTGATAGAATGTCGCAAGTATTATCATTGTAGGTATTGTGGAATCACCAAGTCCAAGCATTATTCCATTTCTTTCCCCTTCTCCTATAACAAATTTCTCCTGTTCTGGAAAAATGAAAAGTGCAGGTATGTTGTTCTTTGTTGTTTCTTCTGCAAGGGTTACCATGTGTTTGGTTATGTTTACAGATATAAAATCATAAAAAATAAGGATTAATGAAAGTATTATGATGGGGATCAAACCAATATATATTGCGATTATTGCTGCTGAAAATGATGAAATTATTATACCAGAAATGTCCAGAATTAACCAGTCCCTGTTCCATATCCTGTAAAGGGCAAGAAATGATAACAGGCCACCAATTGAAAATGATAGTATTATGTTCACTATTAAGTTTGTAAAGAAAAGAAAAATTGAAATTACAACGGAAATAGCAAATAATAGAATGTAAAATGTGACAATGTAATAGAATATTTTAACGTATGTACTCTTTTTCTTTTTGAAGAGGAAATACAGCAGTGCTGTGAAAAGTAGAATAATAATCAAATAATATATTACAATCCATATAGAATTATTCTGCCCTGATAGCTGTGAGTTTGAAGGAACAAATATTATGAAGTATAGAACACCTGCAAGAATGGTGGATATGTAAGAAAAGATCATCATCAAATATGGGATTGAATTCCTATTCATCTTTTATCCCCCGGTTATTTTCACACTTTGGATTAAGACAGATCTTCTTTTTATATTTGCCATAATCAATTATTACAACAGGGGCCCCACATTTATCACATTTATCACCCGTTGGAATTATCCTGCCCTTCTGAGGCAATGGATAAATTACCTTGCACTTCGGATAATTTGAACATCCTGCAAACTTTTTTCCGTTCCTTCCCTGCCTTATAACTATATTACCACCATCCTCTGGACATATACCTAGGATCTCGTTTTTAAGGTTGTATTCGCATTTTGGATTTATGCATCTTATTTCCAGATCCTGACCCCTTCTGATCACCTTTATAAGAGGAAGACCACACACAGGGCATTTTTCGTCTGTTATTTCGATGTGACCTGTCTTTGGCAGATAGTACCTGAAATCACATTCCGGAAACCTGGAGCATACAACATACCTGAACCCACTTCTCTTTTCCATGTATAGATCTGAACCGCACTTCGGACATTTCCCTATAACCCTGTCAGATGAAACACCCGTGTTTATTGTTTCAGAAATCTTCTTTTCATTTTTGAAAAGTTCTCTCAAAATTTTTTTGAGCATATCCCTTGATTCATTTACCACATGGTCTTTTGTATTTTCGCCCTTTTCTATCAGATCCATGTCATTTTCCAGTTTTGCTGTCATTTCCGGCTTGACCGCATCAACATTGTTGTTTTCCATTGCATCAACAAGTGAAATTCCAAGATTGGTAGGCCTAATGGATGATCCTTCAATGTACTTCCTTTCATATAGCTTTTCAATAATTTCATGCCTCGTGCTCTTTGTTCCGAGATTCAGATTCTCCATTTCCTTTAAAAGTGAGGCCTGATTGTACCTTTCTGGTGGCTTTGTCTTGTTTTCAGACATTTCAATCCTGTCAATTTTGATCCTGCCTGATAATTTTGGAAGTGTCCTTTCTCTGATTTTTAAAAAGGGATAAATTTCCATCCATCCTTCATCGGAAATTTTAATGCCCTTGGCCGTGAATGTCTCGCCCCTGATATCAATATCGGCTTCGTTGAATATTACCTTGGCAGGATCATATAGTGTGGCAAGAAACCTTCTAACAACCAGATCATATATTTTAAGGTACTCGCCTTTCAGCTCTCCCTTCTTTATTGATTTTACGGGATATATTGGTGGATGGTCCTTTGTCTCAACCTTACCACTCGTGGGAATTATTTTTTCCTTTGTTAAAATTTTTTTTGCATACTCACCATAATCACTGTTCTCAAAAAGCTTAACGATCGATTTAAGGTTTATTGTCCTTGGATAAACCGTGTTGTCTGTCCTTGGATATGAAATATATCCATTGGAATAAAGATCCTCGGCTATTGCCATCGCTTTTCCCACAGATATTCCTAACTTCGTTGATTCTCTCAAAAATTCGGTCGTATTGAATGGTACTGGAGGCCTTATTTCCTTTTCAAACTCCTCATATCTTTTGACATTTCCTTCCTTTTCATCCTTAATCCTATCATATATATTATCCGGTTTTTCCCAGAATGGATTATTGATGTGTTCTGCCTTTATTTCTCCTGAATATGCGATCAGATTCCAGTATGTTTTTGGAATGAAGTTCTGGATTTCCTTCTCCCTGTTAACAATCAGCGCCAACGTTGGGCTCTGTACCCTTCCCACCGAAATAAAATTCTTCCATTTCTGATTTGATGCCAAGGAAAAAAACCTGGTAAGTGTTGCTCCCCAGATGAGATCAATTTTCTGTCGGGATTCTGCCGCGTCCGCAAGATTATTGTTAATTTCCTCTAAATGTGAGAATGAGTTTAATATTTCTCCTTTTGTTACGGCACTGAATTTGGCCCTTTTTACATTTCCCCTATAACCGGTTATTTCCAGAATTTCCCTGCCAATCAATTCCCCTTCCCTGTCGTAGTCAGTTGCTATTATTACCTCATCGGCATCTTTCAGCAATTCCTTTACCAATTCTACCGTATTTTTATGCTTTATTTTTTTGACTGTCTCAATAAATACAAGATTTTCTATTTCATTCTTGTTCCATTCCCTGAACTTTTCAGGGTAATCTATCTCTATTACGTGACCTTTCAGTCCAAGAACATAATATGCATTTCCTTCCTTTTCAAATACAAAATATGTTTCATTCTTTTTCTTAAGCCTCTTTGCCTTTCCATCAGAGAGATAATATGCAATTTTTTCAGCAACGCTATACTTTTCTGCAATAATTACTATTTTCATTCTGAAT
>JAGDXR010000045.1 GCA_023261745.1 Thermoplasmata archaeon
TATCTCATCCATAAAGGTCGGAGTTTTACTGCTTCCCCCAAACACCTAACTTTTCTATAAAAGTTGTGGTAAATATGCATGGCTTTTCCAATCATTATTATTCTAATATCCAATTAAATCAAAAATATTCAAATAAGAATATAAATTTTAATAAAAAATTTTATAAAATTATGAATTTATGCATGAATAATTTTTATATACTTAAAAATATTTTTATAAAAATAATGTTACCTTCTCTGGAGGAAATAAGAAATCTCAGGGTAAAAATAGGTATTACACAGAAGCAGCTTGCCGATCATGTTGGCCTGAGTCAATCATATATAGCCCGACTTGAAAAAGGGGATCTTAATCCAACATATGAAAATGTCAGAAAGATTTATTCTGTTCTGGAAAATTATTTTGACAAAAATATGAACAATGATATTTTAGCCAAAGACATCATGACAAAGAACGTTCTTACAGTAAATTCCACGGATACTATCGAAAAAGGGATCAATCTGATGCTCGAAAACGGGATTTCACAGTTGCCCGTGTTGGAGGGAAATATTATTGTGGGCAGTATAACCGAGGAATTAATAAACAAAATATTGAATAATGAAAAAATAAAAAACATCATAAAAAATAAAAAGGTTAAGGATTTCATGGAAGAATCATTTCCTCAAATATCCGGAAATACATCGGTTAAAATAATTTCCTATCTTCTCAATCAATATCAGGCGATACTTGTGGTTTCTAAGGGGAAACTTGAGGGTATAATCACAAAAACGGATTTGATTAAAGCTCTGAGCCAAAAATTATAATAATTTTTGTTATTTTATGTATATGTAAAATATCATGGAAAATGGGATCTATGGTATTAATAAAGGGCGGAGGTTACCGAGCCTGGTCAAAGGTGCGAGATTCAGGGTCTCGTTCCGCAGGGATTCGCCGGTTCAAATCCGGCCCTCCGCACTGAATTTTAATATTCTGTTTTTGAAATTTTGGGTTTTAAGAAATATCCTTCAAATGTGTCCCTAACAAACATTGCAAGATTTGATGGTTTGGTGAAGTTTGAGGTTTCTGCATGTAAATAAAGATAACACTGCCTGTTACATGCTTTCATCATCTTCCTTCCTTCAATTGCCCTTTCACTTTTCAGCAGTGTGTCGAGATCATTTTCTAGGAGGTTTCCAATGCTTTGACCTATTACACTGCAGGGATATATTACATCACCATTGGCATCAATCTGAACTGAATAGGAATGGCACTGATAGGATCCCTCCAAAGCTTTGATAAATGCATAGCTGGTTACTATGGTTCCATCGTATTCCTTTTTTAATTCCATTAAAAGGTCATGCATATTTTTCCTATCTGGAGATAGGTCTGGTGTGTTATCAAAGTGGACTGCCGGCATTATTAAAATTCTTGCACCTGCATTGTAGACCTTTTCAACCTTTTCCCTCAGATTTTTTATATCATTTCTTGTCACAACGGTCTGGACGGTGATCTTAAGGCCCTGATCTACATATGATTTTAGCTTATCAAGAATAAACAGGTTATTATGTCCCTCATCAATTGAAATATGAAGGAAATCAAGATATTTTGACATTTCCTTTACTGGTGCATTATCCAGAAGAATACCGTTTGTGGTCATGAAAAGGTAAAAGGATCTATCATGTGCATGTCTTATAATATCAAGAATATCCTTCCTCAATAGAGGTTCTCCTCCCTCTAGGCTTAAAACAGTAATTGTTGAATCTGCGAGCCTGTCAATTATTTTGAATGCTTCCTTTGTATTGAGCATTTTAACAGGATTATTCCATACATTACAGAACGGACATTGAAGATTGCATGAATGCGTTACCTTGTAAGAACCATAGACTGGCCTCTCAAAACTGTCATCATCAAAAATGGTGTTCAGAAACCATTTAAAGCCCCTTAGATTCCTGTTCATTATTATAAAAAAAACCGAAATTGTATTTAATCTTAACTGGATATATTCATTCATATCGATGTTAAAAATTTAATAATTGATTTTATTAATTAAAAAATTTTTTAACTGTAGATTAATTTATGAGGGTGGATGAATGCGAAAATAGAGAGGAAATGGCAAAAGATATGGCAGGAAAACAGGATTTTTGAACCTTTACCAGGAGGTAAAAAATTTTTCATCACCGTACCCTATCCATATTCCAATGGCCCACTGCACATAGGCCATGGAAGGACGTATACATATGGTGATGTCATTGCAAGGTTCATGAGGATGAAAGGCTACAACGTATTATTCCCGATGGCCTTCCATGTCACCGGAACACCAATTCTTACGGTTTCTGACAGCATAAGGCAGGGTAATATGGAAACCGTAGAACTTTACAGGGAATACATTAGCATGTATGAAAACGATAAGAACAGGGTTGAAGAAATCCTTAAGAGTTTTGAGGACCCTGAAAAGATAGCTCTGTTTTTTGCGGAAAAAATACAGAGGGATTTTGAATCCCTCGGCTATTCAATTGACTGGAGAAAGAAATTTCACACTGCAGAAAAATATTACAATAGATTTGTTGAATGGCAGTATGAAAAGTTGTTCAAAATGAAATATCTGAAAAAGGGAGATTATCCGATTACATATTCACCTGCAGATGGTAATCCTGTGGGTGAAGATGACATAAAGGATGGTGATACCGATAAGGTAACAATAATAGAATTTGTTGCAATAAAATACAGATTTGAGGAGGGATTTATAGTTGCCGCAACCCTGAGACCAGAAACCACATTTGGCGTGGTGAACATCTGGGTAAATCCGGAAGCAAAGTATTATAAAATAAAGGATAATGGAGAGATATATTTCGTGAGCAGGGAATCATACGAAAAGCTGATCTATCAGAGAGAGAATGTTTCAAAGCTGGATGAATACGATGGAAAATATTTTGTGAACAAAACGGCCAGAAATTTGCTGACCGGAGAAGATATTCCAGTACTTCCCGCGGGATTTGTGGATCCTGACAATGCCACAGGATTCGTTCAATCCGTACCTGCACATGCTCCATATGATTATGCCGCATTGAGAGATATAAATTCAGATATAAGACCTAAAAGGATAATAGACATAGATGGATACGGTGAATTTCCAGCCGAAGACCTCTACAATAGATTTAAAATAAAGAACCAGTACGATCCGAATCTCGAAGAGGCCACGAAAATAATTTACCGTGATGAGTTCTATTCGGGGAAAATGTCCGAATGGATAGAGTATTTCGGTGGAATGAGGGTAAGTGAGGCAAAGGAAAAGATTAAAAAATATCTCATTGAAAACGGAATGGCCTTTCTGTTTTATGAAACGTCAAGAAAGGCGGTTACAAGGAGTGGAAATAAGGTTATTGTTGCAATAATAAAAGGCCAGTGGTTTCTGGATTATTCAAACACTGAATGGAAAAGAAAGACACACTACCTGATTGACAAGATGGGTTTTTACCCGGAAATTTACAGGACTATTTTTCACGAAGTTAATGACTGGCTGAAGGAGAGGCCCTGTGTCAGAAGGAGAGGCCTCGGAACAGAATTTCCATTTGAGAAAGGGTGGATCATTGAGTCATTATCTGACAGTACAATTTATCCGGCATTCTATACCATAATAGACAGAATAAGGGAAAGGAATATTCCTGATGAAAAACTGGATGAAAAATTCTTTGATTATGTATTTCTGAATGAAGGTCCGGTACCATTTGAGGAAGCGAAATATATAAGGGAAGGTTTTACCGGCTGGTATCCAAATGATCTCAGGGTATCATCGAACGCACATGTGAGCAACCATTTCATTTTTTACCTTTTCCATCACACGGCAATTTTTCCGGAGAAGTATTATCCAGGATCCCTTATGATTCTTGGAATGCTTATCAGGGAAGGAGCAAAGATGTCCAAATCCAAGGGAAATGTAATCCCGCTGGCTCAGATAGCTGAAAAATATTCAGCCGATCTTTTCAGGCTATATATTATCTCTTCCTCAGACTTTGATAAACTTCTGGACTGGAAGGAGGAGGAAATAAAATCCCTGAGGGGAAAGTTGGAAAAATTTGCTGAACTTCTGGAGGAATCAATTAAATGCAGGGAGGATCATGAAAGGGGATACATGGAAAATTACCTCATCAATTCATTCTACATGAGGTACATGAATGCTCTGGATTTCATGAACAGATTCAAATTCAGGGATGCCGTAATTGAAATATTCTATAACTTCATGAATGACATTAAATATTATGAGAAAAGGGAAAATCCAGAAAAAAGGGCGTGCATCCTGAAATTCATTCTGGAGGACTGGTTAAAGATAGTCGCACCGATAATACCGCACACCGCAGAGGAATACTGGAACAGGCTGGGTAAAAATTCATTCATATCTCTTGAAAGATTGGATGAAATGAAGGAATATGACAGAAATTTGATACTGTCAATACAGTACATTGAAAATCTAATAGAGGACATAAAAAACATAATGAATGTATCTAAGATTGTTCCTGATAAAATATACATTTATCTTGCCGATGAAAGGAAGAGGGAACTGCTGAAAATTCTAAAGGAGGATAAAAACCGGGCATTCAGGGAGGCAAAGGGAAAGGATGAAATCAGCATTCTGAAGCAGGCGCTGGCCCAGCAGTATTCATCGATAGAAGATCTGGATGAAGAGGATTCCATAAGAAATAATTATGAATATCTGAGAAGAATGTTCAGTGCTGAAATAGTAATAAACCCACCCGATGATCCTGGAAATAAGAGAAGGTATGCGCTTCCCGGAAAACCATCAATATTTATAATAAAAAAATAATTTAAAATTTTATTTTTTTTGCATCCTCAAGAAATCTCTGTATGCCCTCATCCGTTTTGGGATGCATGACCATTTTTTCCAGAACTGAGAATGGCATTGTGACAACATCAGCACCTATCAGGGAAGCTTCGTAAACATGAATGGGATGCCTGACACTTGCTACAATGATTTCGGTTCTGAATCTATAATTTGTATATACTGTCTTTATATTTTCCACTATCCCCATGCCATATTCACCTATATCATCGAGCCTTCCAACAAAAGGAGACACGTAGTCTGCACCCACCTTTGCCGCAAGAATGGCCTGGTTAGTAGTGAAAACCAGGGTCATGTTAGTCCTTATTCCCTCTTTTGAGAGATACTTCACTGCCTTAAGTCCCTCAAAACCCATCGGGATCTTTATGACCGCATTCGACCCCTTCTTTGCGATTCTTTCCGCCTCTGAAACCATTCCATTAAAATCTGTTGAGAATACTTCAATGCTGACCGGTCCTGGAACAATCTTCAATATCTCATCAACAATTTCATCAAATTTACCTTTTCCCGATTCCTTTGAAACAAGGGTTGGATTGGTAGTTACTCCATCAAGAACTCCCCAGTCAAGAGCTCTTTTTATTTCCTCAATATTTGCCGTGTCCAGAAATATCTTCATACTGACACCTATTCCCCTATATAAATATTTGAGATTTAATCTTTTACCTCTTTATCAGTTTCAATGATTCCTCAATTATGTGGTCTGAACTTATACCGTATTTTTTCAGAAGCTCCCATCCGGGTCCACTCTCTCCAAAGGTATCATTCACACCTATTCTCCTGACCCTGGCCGATCCGTCTTCAGCAACAATTTCCGACACCCTGCTTCCTAGTCCATTGTATATTGAATGTTCCTCTATTGTTATTATTTTGCCTGTCAATCGTGAATATTTTATTATAATATCCCTGTCAATCGGTTTTATGGATGGCATGTGTATTACCGATGAGTCTATCCCCATATCCTTCAGTTTGGATGATGCTTCCATTGCCATGGATAATGTTATGCCCGTTGAAATGATTGTTAAATCGCTTCCCTCTTTCATGACAATAGCTTTGCCAAGCTCGAATCCAAATTCCTTTAAAAGGCTTGGTACCTTTTCTCTAGACAACCTGACATAAAATGGTCCTTCAATGTCCATTATTTCCCTGATCACCCTTTTCGTTTCTGGCGCATCTCCCGGAACTATAACCCTCATGTTGGGAAGACCACTCATGATCCCTATATCTTCCAGGGCCTGATGTGTTGCGCCGTCTTCCCCAACAGTCAGTCCACCGTGAGTGGCTACAATCTTCACATTTAAGTTTGTATATGCAATTGATTGCCTTATAACGTCGTATGCCCTTCCTGTTGCAAAAACAGCAAATGTGCTTGCATATACGATCTTTCCGCTTCTTGCCAGACCTGCGGCAACACCCATCTCATTCTGTTCCTGTATTCCCATGTTGAAAAATCTTTCAGGGTACAGTTTGGAAAACATATAAGTATGCGTGGATGAGGATAAATCCGCATCCAGAACAACTATCCTGTCATTCTTACCGATTTCCTGGAGGGTAACTCCATACGCCTCACGCTGACTTTCCTTTTCCATATTCATTCACTCATTATCCTGTTTTTTTCTTCTTCCAGTTCTTTTATGGCCTTTTCATACTGCTCTTTATTTGGAGGCTTTCCGTGGAATTCATGTGTATTTTGCATATATGATACACCTTTTCCCTTGACTGTCCTTGCCACTATTGCCTTTGGTTTGCCATTTCTCTGCATGGATTCCATTATTGATATATATATTTCGGTAATGCTGTGTCCATCTATTTCCCTTACTTCCCAGCCAAACGCCTCCAGCTTTTTTGAAACCTCACCCAGTGATAGTATTTTTTCCGTATTTCCATCCAGCTGATACATGTTTCTATCCACTATCATAATCAGATTGTCAAGTTTATTATGAACAGCATTGATTGCAGCCTCCCAAACAATACCCTCATCCATTTCACCGTCCCCGACCAATGTGTATACGTGATAATCCTTTCCGTCAATTTTTCCGGCCAGTGCCATGCCAAGGGACGTGCTGAAGCCCTGTCCCAGAGATCCTGTGGTCATGTCTACCCCTGGAACGTGTATTGTGGGATGACCCTGCAACATTGAATTTATTTTTCTGAAGTTTTTCAGTTCATCCATGGGGAAATACCCTTTCAATGCCAGAACCGCATAATACGCTGCAGAAGCATGACCTTTGCTCAGCACAAACCTGTCCCTATCCGGCCACTGTGGATTTGCTGGATCTACTTTCATGATCTTGAAATATAGCGTGATGAGAATGTCGGCTGCAGATAATGATCCACCCGGATGCCCGGACTGGGCACCATATATCATGTCAATAGATAGCCTCCTAATCTCATTTGCCCTTAATCTGAGTTCTTTTATTTCTTCAATATTCATCTGAGTCCCTCTTTGTAAAATAATAAATATCTTTATGGAATTTATAACCTACCTTCTGGAAAAGATTCATTGAAGGGATATTCCAGTCCTCGATCAATGCAGCAAAAAGATTTATTCCCTTATTCCTGAAATGTTCCTCGGCCCTAAGGATAATTTTCTGTGCAACGCCTTTTCTCCTGTATTCAGGATCCACTGCCAGGCGGTTTATCCATCCTTTCCTTCCGTCATCGGTGAGCAGTGCAATTCCTATAAGTTTTCCATCTTCATATGCTCCGAGAAACATGTCAGGATATCTTTTCAACTGCTTTTTAATCTCATTCTTACTGTCCCTTCCCTCTGGCTTGAATTTAAGACCGGCCCTTTTCCAGAGTCCGGTTATCTCATCATAATCTTCAATTTTCAGATATCTGAATTCCATCCTGTAATCATAATTGGATTTCAAAGATAAATTTTTTTCATTGTAAGAAAAATAATTATTACATTAAATAAAAATTAAATAATAACTTTCATTTAAAGAAAGTGTAAATCATTTGATTTCAGGGAAGGTGGGATTGATTTGAGCCTCAAAATTCTGATGTTTACATCCTCATCACAAAATGAAATAACTGTAAGGGATGAAATGGAACTTGAATATGTTCGCGTGAATGAGATCGTTTACAATAAGATAGATTTAAGCAATATAAATCCCAACAAAATAGATTTTGTTATATTTACATCCCCTGTCTCTGTTGATTCATTCAGGATTCAGATTCCGAATTTTATGGATTATTTGAGAGGAAAAATTATCATTACCATTGGTAAAAAAACAAAGGAAAGACTGAATATTGATTCAATAGTTATTGAAAAATTCAATAGAAATGAACTTGAGAAATACGTGGGAAGAAAGGGAAGGGTAATGGTTATAAAGAGTGAAAACACCCAGATGGATCTGATAAAAATGCTTGAAGGTATTTCAAAAAAGATCTATATTGTTAATGCATATAAAAATAAAAACAATTTTGTGAATTATTCGGAAATCTTCAATAGGTTAAAGGAAAAATATTACGAAGGCATAATTTTTCTCTCAAGCCAGATATTTGAAACATATGTGGACATATTTTCATATTTTGGTGATCCCATAGAAATTTTGCCAGTATATGTTATAGCAGTCGGGACAAACACTGCCATGGGCATAAAAAAATACGGTATAGATCCCATTATTATACAGACCATGGATATAAATGAGGCAATAAAAATATTGAAAGAGCGCAAAATGAACATTTCATAAAATTTATATTGTGATTGATATTATGAGTTAGGAAGATTGAGCTATGGGCCCGTAGCTCAGCATGGTAGAGCATCTGGCTTTTAACCAGGTGGCCGGGGGTTCAAATCCCCCCGGGCCC
>JAGDXR010000063.1 GCA_023261745.1 Thermoplasmata archaeon
CTGATATCCATTGCTGAAGTTTATTGAAAATGGCCCGTAATATGACATTATTCCTACTATGTATCCTGCATCAACAAGCTGCTGGTATATGTTGACTCCCATCATCCAGTAACCGTTTCCACTCACAGTATATCCGTTGATCAATATCACAAATGTAGGTACTTTATGGGGGGCGGCAAAACTTGCACCTGCTCCGAAAGTCCCTAGCATTATCACTGCAACTACCAGGGCAATACCTATTTTTAATCCTTTGAGGGGCATTATCATTTCACCTTCTAAATTATGTTTATGGAATAATTGTAATATAAAGTTTACACTTTGTTTAACCAATATTCAAAAAATTTATAAATTATTTAAATAATTTTCTGATCATCCTGATGATATCATCATAAAATAATATAATTACAACTATTATAGTCAATACGGCCCCAAAATAGTAGTAGCTCTGAACAGGTATATATGTGGTATCCCCATATATTAGGAGCTTCAGCACTCCAAGCCAGGGTAACCATCCCACCGCAATCCCAACAATTTGATATAACTTTACAGGTCCGGGTGCAATACCCCAGTTCTGGTCCGCAGCAAAATATACCGTGGTATTGGATAAAACGTTTTCAGTTCCTGGAACATAAGTACCGAGATTATTATCCCCCATTGTTATGAACCCGTTTTCACCAACAAAATCAGAAAGATCAACGCCAAAATCTCTGTGCTTGAAACCCACGTTAAATAAAATCACTGTATATCCTATTATTTTCATCCATCCCTGATTCAGGGCTTCGCGCTCACCCCTTATATGGAATTGAAGGCCGTTCCATGTTATGTACATCATCGCCCTGTGTATTATGGGGATAGTATTATTGTATGGTTCATATAGAATCACATTGCCATAATCCCCGTATGATGTATACCCTGTCTCCCTCCCCTGAACGTAGGTAACTATATCATTGATGCTGTTTACCCTTTTCACAAGAACTATATCCCCAGCATTAATCACTCCCCATGTGAAATTTGTTCCGTGTTCCATTGAACTTGATTCTATTATTGTCATCGGTGGCCAGTTCCCAGTGTAGAGATAAAGGGTAAAGAATATAAGGGCCAGAACACCAACGGTTGAGAGGAGTTCAATGATGTCCTTTGTTCTCTTTGTCAGATGAACCATCAAAGATATATGGAATGAAAAGATAAAATTTTTATCACAACGATTATTAAATAAATTCAATGCGAATTCTGATAATATCGGATATACATTCAAATTATGAAGCCCTGGAAGAAGTACTCGGTGAAAAACATGACATGATCATATTTTCCGGTGACGCTGTGGATTATGGCCCGGATCCTGATAAAGTTCTGGAAAGGCTTATGGAAATAAATCCCAAGAGCGTTATGGGGAATCATGACGCAGCCAATGCGTTCAACATAGACTGCAGATGTTCAGAGGAATTCCATGATTTGTCAATATATACAAGGAATTATTATAAAAATAAATTAAACAAAAATCACATTGATTATCTCGCAAACCTTCCCTATTTCATAAATTTTGAAATTGAAAATTACAGGTTCACTGCCGTTCATGGGTCCCTTGAAGATTATCTATATGATTACGTAAGACCGGATATTTCTGAAGAGGCTCTAATTAAAAAATTCAAATTCACCGAATCCGATTTTGTAATATTCGGGCACACACATCTTCCTTTCGTAAGAAAAATTGGAAAAACAACATACATAAATCCCGGGAGCCTGGGACAGCCGAGAGATTTTGATAACAGGATGTCATATGCGATCCTTGATTTGAATGATGTGAAAGTTGAGATCAGAAGAAAAAGGTATGATTTTGAAAAGACCATGAATAAAATCAGGGATATGGATATGGACAGAAAATATAAGGATATTTTAATGAGCTTAATTAAAAATGGTGGATACAGGGAAGGAAATAATTTATAATAAAAATTCAGATATCCATTTATGATTGAGGTTGAGGAAAAAGGTAATTATGCAATAATAACCTTAAAAAGGGAAGAAAAGGCAAATGCAATGAACATTGAGCTCATGGAAGAGCTCTATGCATCCCTTAGATCCCTGGAAAATAGGAAGAATATTCTGTCCATCATAATAACGGGATCGGGAAAATTTTTCTCTGCGGGTGGAGACCTATCTCAGATGCTTTCACTTGATGATGTAAGCGGTTCGAGGTTTTCTTTTATTGGTCATCACGTTCTGGATTATATTGAAAACAATGAGAAAGTATACATTGCGGCATTGAACGGGCCAGCATACGGTGGTGGAATGGAACTTGCCCTTGCATGTGATATTCGTATAGCAAGGCCAAACGTTGTCATGGGTCAGACAGAGATAAATGTTGGTCTTGTGACGGGCTGGGGAGGCGCAGAAAGACTGATAAGATATGTGGGGAAAAGCATGGCAGGATATCTCCTTCTAACCGGAAAGGTTTTGACGGCAGAGGAAGCAAAATCGCTCGGTCTAGTTCATATTATATCCGAGGAATACATGAAAGATGCTGAAAAGTTGGCGATCGATATTTCAAGAAAAAATCCCGATGCCATAAGGGCATACAAGCTTATGCTTAAAGAAAATTCATATGTCCTTGAAAGATCGATGTTTGGAAAGATAGTCTCATCGCAGAACGGAAAGGAGGCCATAAAAGCGTTCTTTGAAAAGAGGGAGCCAAAGTTCGTATGATCCTTGTGCATGCATGCTGTGCCCCGTGTCTTTCAGGTATTATAGATGATATTGATACGGATTTTAAGGTATATTTTTACAACCCAAACATACAGCCATTGAGAGAATATACAAGAAGATTGGAAACGTTAATAAAATTTTCAAAAGAAAGGAATTTTTCCCTTATCATAGACAAGGAATACAAATTGCAGGAATGGCTGGAAAATGCCGTAAAGCTGAACGGAAAGGCTGATAATTTGAGGTGCATGTACTGTTATGCGGACAGGATGGACAGGGTTGCAAGATATGCAAAAGAAAATGGTTATGAGGCATTCACCACATCGATGCTTTATTCTCCATTCCAGAAACATGAAATGATAAAGGAGATCGGGTTCAGGATGGAAAAAAAGCATGGCATAAGATTTCTTTACAGGGATTTCAGGGAAAATTATCCCAGGGGCGATGAAATTGCAAAGAGATACGGCATGTACAGGCAGGGATACTGTGGATGCATATTCAGTGAATTTGATAGATATTCATTCATGCTGAACAGATATGAAGGTTGAGATTTCCGAAAATCCGGTTGAAATGGAATGCATTGATAGCATTGAGGCCGGGGATGAGATAATATTTAAGGGAATTGTGAGAGGTTTTGACAGTCATCAGGTGAAAGGATTGTATTATGAAGTTGAAGAAAATATGGCTAAAAGGGAAATGGAAATCATAGCAAGGGAAACCATAGAAAAATTTGGTGTGCTTGACTGCTGCATCTTTCACAGGAAAGGGTTTGTGAAATCCGGGGATATAACGATGATTGTCAGGGTTAAAAGCAGGCATAGAAAAGAGGGATTTGATGCCCTGATTTACTGCGTTGATAATATCAAACACAGGGTCCCGATATGGAAAAAGGAAATAACGGATAATACAGAAAGGTGGCTCTGAAATTCAGTTTGATGTATAATCTAAAAATATTGATGGACCAAAAGATAAGTTTAAATAAGACTTAAGTCTTCATCAGGTTTACCTATGATTGATTGATGAGAGAGGTGTTTACAATGGCAGGAAAAGCAGCATATGTAAAGTTTGATGTCCCGGAAGATGTACAGAACATGGCACTGAATGCTGTAGAGGTAGCTAGGCAGTCAGGAAAAATAAGGAAAGGAACGAATGAGGTAACGAAGGCAATAGAGAGAATGGAAGCAAAGCTTGTTATAATTGCCTCTGATGTGACTCCACCCGAGGTAGTAGCGCATATTCCGCTCCTTTGTGATGAAAAGAAGGTTCCATATGTTTATGTGAACAGCAGGGAGGAGCTCGGCAAGAGGGCAGGTGTACAGTCTGCAGCGAGTGTTGCAATTACAGAAGCGGGAAAGGCTGAGGAAGATATAAAGAAGATTTCTGAAGAAGTATCAAAACTGAATAAATAAAGGTGATATATAATGCCTGAAGAGGCGACACCAGCAGAGGTAGTCGAAATAATGGGAAGGACAGGGATGACGGGAGAGGTCATCCAGGTTAAGGTAAAGGTTCTCGATGGACAGGATAAGGGAAGGATAATAACAAGAAACATAATCGGTCCTGTGAATGTCGGGGACATTGTGATGCTCAGGGAAACAGCAAGGGAAGCCAGAAAACTCGTTGCAAGGTGATATAGATGCCGGTAAAAAGGTATTGTTCATTCTGCGGAAAGGAAATCGAGCCGGGTACCGGTAAGATTTACATAAAGCGTGACGGTACAATACTCCATTTCTGCAGTAGCAAATGTGAAAAGAACATGCTCAAGCTGAGGAGAGTTCCAAAATATGTGACATGGACAAAGGCATACGCGGAAGAAAAAAAGATGAGGATTCACATGGTGAATGCAAATGACAGGAAAAACACTGATAATATTAAAGCCTGATGCAATTCAGAGAAGCCTTGCAGGTGAAATAATCTCTAGGTTAGAAAAGAAGGGTCTTAAAATCGTGGCAATGAAAATGGTTCTTCTATCTAGGGAAAAGGCAGAAAAGCTTTATGACATACACAGGGATAAGAAGTTTTTCAATGATCTTGTAAATTACATTACATCGGGACCGGTTATAGCAATGATAGTCGAGGGAAATGATGTGATAAACGTTGTCAGGAAACTTATGGGTAAAACAAACGGAGCAGAGGCCGAACCGGGTACGATCAGGGGAGATTATTCAACAAGCATTGAAAAGAACCTCATTCACGGCTCAGATTCAGAAGAATCATTTAAAAGAGAAATGCCTGTATTTTTCAGCGAGAGCGAATTTATAAATTATCAAAAAATAGATGAGAGCTGGATAAAATAATTTTTTTTAACTTTTATTGTGAAATTCCTTTTTAAACAGTATATAATAGAAAATGGGATCAAATACATTCACAAATCCGCTTAATATGGGTGGCAGTTCCATCGAATAATTCATCAGTGAACTTCCAAACGCGGGTGTTAATGAGGAAGTTCCCGTTCTTGCAAGTGTTGTTGCCCCTGAGACCGTTGCCCGTTCCCTTTCATCAACTACTCCAAGTGAAAATGATTGCCTTATTGGTATAGAGCCCATCTGTAAACCGTTCCTGAAAATATAAAACAGGGAAGCCAAAAGTAAGGAAGGACTCAGGCCAATGAGAACCAGAAACAGGGATCCCAGAGATCTTGTCACTATAATGGTATTGAGTTCACTTTTACCCGTTCCAGATATGATGTATGGTAAAAGAAGCATCGTTGTTATGGTGAATATATTTGCCATGGCAAAAATAAGACCAACAGATCCTGCTGAAATTTTAAATCTCTCAACGAACCAGAGGGAAAAGAAAGGGTTGATGAACCCGGATGCCAAACCGCCCGGGATTGTAGGTATCGACAGTTTAACCATCTTTTTCCAAGAAATCGAAGGCCAGAACCTGGGACTCCTTATATTATTGTCCTTTATGAAAAATATTATTGATGCCGATATTATACCGTTTATTATTGAAATATAAAATATGTCAATGTACGGTATTTTATATATATCAAAGAGTGTTATGCTGAAAGACCCGATGATCGAACCTGTCATCCCTATGGATGAAGCAATTCCAAGAATCCTCGAATAATTTTTTCTGTCTGTACTTTCAGAAATCAGGGCCGTCATGATCGTACCGGAAGCTCCACCCGAACCTATTGGACCGCCACCTACACCCGTAAAACCCCCAAAACCAACAACAAGAGATAGAAGATATGGATCCTTAATAATTATGAAAAGGTATGATGATATTGAAAAAATAATCAAAATCAATATCAGCATATTCCTTCTTCCAAAATGGTCAGCAAACATCGACAGAAAGAATGCAAGCAGTGCATTAATGAGAATTGCAAGTGAAAGTATTATGCCTATCGTGAGATTGCTGAAACCCTCTAAATGAAGGTAAATTGAAACCATTACATTTAATGCTCCGTAGCTAAAACTTAAAAAGAACCTGGATGATATTATTTTCTTTATATCCGAGTTCATTTCTCAAACTTGATTATGTAATGGTATTTTAAATCTCTGTCTTTAACATACCTGAATCCAGCAGAATTTAAATCTGAAATTACAGTTTCTTTCTTAAGTTTGAATGGAGGCCCAAAGAAATCTACATTCGGATTGAAATCAAGTATAAAGAAATATTTTTTTGTTATGCTGAATATATTATTTAATAGATTTTCTTTGCAATCCCTTCTCAACCCATGGTAAACGTTTGCCATGAAGGATACATCCCATGACCCCTGGTCAAAATTGCACAGGTCTGCCATGATGGTTTTTATTCCAAGTTCGTTCAGCGTGTTAAAAAATCCATCATATATGTCCACTGCGGTGACACTTTTGTATTTATTCAGAAATGACTTTGAGAAATAACCATCCCCTGCACCAAGATCAACTATTTCCATATTCCTGTCAGGTTCCATGAAATTTATTATGTCATTCAAGTCAAAACTAGCATTCCTCCTGTTTTCATGATGCTTCTGTCCGAATTTCCAGAAATCTTTTTCATTCATATATAAACAAGATATCTATAAGCTATTTATATTTTATGCTTAACCCTTTCAATTATTTCATCCAGAAGGTTTTTAAGTTTTTCAAGCTGTTCAAGGTGTTCCTTCAGAAGATTTTTTCCAGAATCGGTTATGTGATAGATTTTAACGCTTCTTCCAGTCTTTCCCTTTGTCTCTTCCGATTCTATGCAGCCTTTTATTTCCAGTGTTTTTAGCATCACATATATCATTCCTGGAGGCAGTTTTTTTCCAAGTTTTTCTGAAATGCTTTTTTCAATGGCATATCCATGAAGCGGTGAATCAATCAGCTCGTCCAGTATCAATATTGAAATTATCCCCTTGAGCATCCTTTCCTTGGATCTTTGAGGTTTCATGTTTTTCAGTATATAATACATTATTTATCATATAAATAATTTATCTTTTAGTTTAAAATCAAACTAATTGTGAAAAATTTATATCTTTTCATGATTTTATATGATTTCACAAGGTGTTAGAATGAAGAGAAGTAGCAGGGTATGGAAAAAAAGAGGACAGATGCGCTGGAAGTGGAGAAAGAAGAGAATGAGGAGATTGATGAGGCAGAGGAGAGCCAATAGGAAGTAAGGGGGCATGGGGTAATCAGGGTATCCTAGCGGGCTCCAGTTAAGGAAATGATTCTCTGGTGGGTCTGCTGAAATATGATGAATAACTGGAGTAATGATCCTAAAAGGAGAGACCCGCGGATCTGGGTTCAAATCCCAGTGCCCCCATCATGTTCATGTTCGGCTCCCAAGGAATTTGAACTAAAAGGTTCAAATCCCCTAAAATTTTTTTGTTGCGAAAAAGTCTGTTGAGTAAGTTTCTCGCTATTTTTCCAACTTTTTTGATGTAAAATGTGATTAAATATTTGAGTTGAGGAAATGAATGCATTTCACAAAAGAATTAGAACCATGCAAATATTCAATTCATATGCCTGAAGAGTAATTTTTTGATAATGTCTGAATGAATATAGAACAATTTCCTTTTACCAAATATTTTTAATTTTTTATAATATATTATCTTTTCAAAAATTAAAAGAAAAATTATTGCATAAAATGATTTTATTGGAGAAATATTGAATAAAAATGAATTTGAATTAATTAAAGAACAAATAATGATAATTGAATAAAAATTCCCGGAAATAAAAATTATTAATTTCTTAATGACATTATTTTTTTTAATATATTATATTATTAATTCAAAACTTATCTTTTCATTGAAAATAATCCAAAGTAAAAAAGTAATTTATGAAACAGCAAAAATGCGGTTAGTGATTCCATCTTAATAATAAGAATAATGAAATTGCCAAGAGGGTAAAGAATATTTAATCGACATTTTTGTTGAATGCATTTTTTATATCGTTTAATAAGCATCTGTAAAGGTTAAAGATACATAACATCAAAGATTCTCAATTATATCATCCTTAAATATATTGAATTTAGGAAGATTTCTCCACTGTATTTATT
>JAGDXR010000030.1 GCA_023261745.1 Thermoplasmata archaeon
GCGGACCGAACGGTCGCCAAGGAAGACGTGGGGTGGCGCCAGTCCGCTGCGGATAGGGTCGCCAGGACTAGCTCAAACTGACCCACTTTTTTTCTTGACCAATGAGTCCACCGTAGATTTCACGACCCCATGGCCGTACAACCTACCGCCATTCTATCGAAACCCCAGCGATCGTGGGGTTTTTCGGGTGCCAAATAGGTGATTCTCTCAGTCCATCGTTGCCCTCAGCTCGCTTCCCCTGCCGTAGTGCAATCATACCGCCTCATCTAATCGATATGTCGAGGAGACTCAGAATTTTAAAGAAATTGATCCGAACACAGCGCGCGGCATGCCGACCTCTCCGTCCAAAAAGTATTGATGATAGTAGTCTCGATTGGCATACCCGTACACGAAGTACTTCCGATTCAGGAGATTATCCAAGGTCAAGGACAGATCGACCGCGCGGATCGGTCCATAGCGTACTGGAACGGTATCTGCAACACCAAGATCGAGGATAAAATAAGCGGGAAGACTCAGCTTGCCGAGGGTACCGGTGATGTAGTTGTGCAGGCGACGGGAACCGACGTAACGACCATTCAGGTTCGCTTGAAGGTGATGCCAATCCCAATCCAGTCCGACGTTTAGGGTCGAATAGTTCGAGCCATCCACTGCCTCGCCAGGCACATCGTAGAAGGTGGTATACTCGTACTTGCGTGTATTGAGTGAGTAGTTTGCGTAACCCTCCCACTGTCCAAGTACTATGTGTCCAAAGTTGTAGCGTGCGCCTAGCTCGATTCCCTGGGCAAGTTCATTACCGTTATTGACGGCAATACGAAGACCCGTAATCGGGTTTTTTACGCTATTGAAGATATTAGTTAGATTCTCCCGGTACAACTTTACCGATAGCTGCGCATGGGCATAGTGCAAACGCGTTCCAAATTCGTAGTCGTTGACGTATTCTGGCTTCAAGTGAACTGGAGCCACCACGTAGTTACCTTGTTTATCTTTCTGAATGGCGCCATAGGTTTCTGCCGCATAAGGCAGGCGAATATTCTTACCATAGGAGAAGTAGAGACTGAGGGGCTTGATTGGGCGGAAGTTGATTCCAAAAGTCGGCGCGACAAAGCTGGTATTACTCGTGGATATGAGATTTTTCCCAACAGGGTACTCGTAGCCAACATCCTCCGCCGTTGAAATGTGGGAGTAAATATATTTCACGCCGGGAGTCAGATGGAGCATCCCATGAAATAGGCGGATATCATCCTGAATGTATGGACTCGCGTATAGTCTGGTATCGTGTTCATCGTAGGTGTCGTTGTAACCGGCGATCTGGGGTACGTTTCCAGTCCCGTAGTAGAACTCTCCGTCGTGCTGTTTGGCAAAATACGTTTGCGCGCCGATCGTGATCGTGTTTTGGGGGAGAGTCAACAGGATCTGGGGCATGAATCCCACCGTGGTGGTAACGGTTGGCACGTAACGGTATTGTGTACCGGCAGCCACGGAACCGAAAGCCGCTTTCGGATCGTAGCTGGGGGCGCCCTTCTCGTAAAGATAATAGGATGGGAAGTACAGGTTTTTATAAAGATAGGGGTACTCTGCATTCTGGCGGAAGCTTGGGTTATGGTATTCCAGCTCACTCTCAATGTTGTTCTTTATATAGAACTTCATATTAGTGGTAAGGATGCTGTTGATGATATTCTTGTCGCCAAGGATGAATGTAATTTTTGTATCTTTATATAAGTCACTACGCAGACTCGGCGGGTAAGAATAGGTATAGCCATATTTCTGGATCAGTGGTGCGGCAATCGAGCGTGGCTTGTTGGCAATGTTTCGGTTAACGATAGCGTATATAGTCAAGCGTCCTTTCCCGCTATCGTAGGGGAGCAAGCCCGCATAATAGTAGTTACTGTTCTGCGCGGAAGAGTTGGCAACCCAGCCGTTGGTCGTCTGGCGGTTGTAAGAGAAGTAGGACTGTAGCCCGTAGAATGAGCCCGTATTCACGGTGGCGTTCCAAAGAAATGTATTGAAGCTACCCCCGCCGATGCCCGCCTTGACATAAAAATGTCGGCCTGGCCTCTTGGGCACGTAGTCTATGGTACCACCGAGAGACTCCGGTCCGTTCACCGAGGGGTTGTTGACGCCATCGTAGATCTTTACTCCTGAGATATTATTGAGAGTAATCGGGATTTCGTTCTGGCGGGAGGCCGAGTAGCCCGTGAAAGCATTGTTGAGCGGAACGCCATCGAACTCTTGAGTGACCGCACCGTCGCGGAATCCTCGGAAGCGAAAATGCTGGCGAACACCCAAAGGGCCCGCAGACGCTGCGAGAATACCGGGCTTCCGGTTGAGAAGATTCTGAACGCTCGTGATGGGTGACGTTAGCTTGATGGTACGCTTACCAATATAGCTCTCGGCGAAAGTGGAGTCCATAGAGACTCCATCGACCTCGTTTGCTTTTGCAGACTTTCTGACCTCACCCACCGCGATGACTCCCTTGTTAAGCAGCGTGGGGGTTTTCCCAGAAGTGGACGTGGTCGGTGCTACCGCCGCGAGGTCCGATGCCCAGAGTTGACTTGAGACCAGGCTGGCGACGATGAGCGAGACGGATTGGGCGATCAGTTTGCGGTGCGACATGGTAGATTATCCTCACGTTAGGTCGTAGGGTGACGGGGCGGCGATGGCACAAGCCCTGACACCACCCTAGCCGTACTGAAGGACTTTATCAGAGGAATGTGACACTATTGTGAAGATTTTTTAACATTTTTATGGGGTGTTTTTATTTAAAATTTACAAAAAATTTATTGCTATGTAATAGCAAATCATGGATATAAACAAATTTTATTTACGTTGATCAAGATTTTAAAATAAAATTTCCCAAAAATTTACATATTACAAATCTTTTAAAGAGAATGTGTATAAAAACGTTAAAATTGCAATCTTATCCAGAACTTTGGTTAGTTTCAGTTATGGTTATGTGATAGTCATACTCCCACTTTATTTATATTATCTAGGTTATTCAGCAATAGTTATTGGTGCATCTTTATTCGCTGCAATGCTTATAAATTCATTCCTAACATTTGTGCTTGGTATGGTCGCCGATCACTTTGGAAGAAAGTATGTTCTTGCATTATTATTTTTAATTTTTTCAATATCCTCACTATTGTTTCTTTGGGTCAATAATATATATTTGATTACCCTTTTTGCAGGTTTAGCAGGATTTACTGCGGGTTCAACAGGCGGTCCCATAGGTTCAGGAGGAGCGTTTGGTGCCGTTCAAAATGCAATAATATCGGAGGAAGTTGATAAAAAATCCTTATCAAAAATACTTGGTTATGCAGCAATAATTGAAATGGTTGCAGCTATGGGAGGTTCATTCTTTTTATCTATTATAAAATTGATGAACATAAATGTTTATTATTTATTTTATTTTTCCTCTATTTTGGGCATAGTATCTTTTATATTATCATTATTTTTGAAAGATTATGGAATCAGAAGCAGAAAATTACTTCCATCTATTTCTTATAAAAATATTTTTAAGTTAAGTATACCAACAATACCTTGTGGACTTGGTTCCGGCATGTTACTTCCTTTGTTATCATTATGGTTAAAGGTCAGATATAATACAAGTGCTTCCGAAACAGGCTTTTTATTTGGAATTGTAGACATAGGTGTTGTAATATCATTAATATTTATGCCTAGATTATCAAGCATAATAGGGCGTTTAAAACTAATTGTTCTTTCAAGGGCTATAGCTTCAATAACTTTAATTCTGATTGCATTTTCATCAACTTTTATATTAGCCGGCATATTTCTTATAATAAGAGGCTCATTTGCAATGGGTGCTGTACCGGTAAGGCAATCATTTGTCATGACAAATGTTCATGATACTGAAAGAGCAACTACAAACGGTGCAACATCCTTAAGCAGGAATAGTGCCTCAGCATTTGGGCCATTGTTTTCCGGGTACCTAATCTCAGGTGATTTATCGTTCATTCCTCTGATAGGTGGAATCATAACTATGTTTGATCCTATACTTTATTTTTTAATGTTCAGGGAAAAATGGAAGGAAAAATAAAAGGATTTAAAAACTGGAAATGAATATTCCAATTATGCCTAATTCCCTCCAGTTTGTACAGAGAAAATTTCAAGAATATTATGTAAAGAATAAGATCCAACTGCCTCCAAGGTTCGCACAGAGAGAATATGGTTTTATGTTCTTTGATAGGGAGGGTATGGTAAGGCATTTGGGCTTCTCTTCAGAAAATGAAATAATTGATTTCTTAATAAAAAATTTACCAGCACATGCTTATTATTCATCTGCTTATTATAGAGATCCAAAAGCACAAAGAATGGATGATAAGGATTGGATGGGTGCAGATCTCATATTTGATCTTGATGCTGATCATATGGTTTCAGGAAATTTTACTTACGAGGAAATGCTAAGCATAGTAAAAAAGGAGGCTAAAAAATTAATTTATGAATTTCTTCTTGAAGATTTTGGATTTAATAAAAAGGATCTGAGCATTTTCTTTTCAGGAGGAAGAGGTTATCACATTCACGTGAGGAATAATAAAATATACCAGCTTGATAGTGATGAAAGAAGGGAAATTGTCAGTTACATTACAGCATCTAATATGAACTTTGATTCTTTTATTAAGGAACAATTGATGAAGGGTAAAATATTTAATGAAAATGAAGGAGGTTGGTATGGTAAATTTTCTAGAGAGATAAGACATGTTGCCATATTGCTTAGGGAATTACATGATTCTGAAAATTATAGAGAAATAGAGAGCGTACTGAAAGACGCTGGCATAAAAAATAGAAAAAGGTTTATGGATCTTCTTTTTATAACAAAAAAAGTTTTCAGGGAAGGAAGTTATGTAAGTGAAAAAAGGATCATTGACATACTTGCAGATATGGATGATCCAAAAAGAATTAATTATCTTGGGGATGAAGAGAATATTGTTACATTTTTCCAGCTAATTAAACACTTTGTATCAATTGATTTGGTAGGTGAGACGGACGAACCAGTCACAACGGATGTCCATAGATTGATCAGATTACCTGGATCACTCCATGGTAAAACAGGTTTCAGGGTCACTCCTGTAACTCTTGATGAATTCGATTCTTTCGAACCTTTGAAAGATGCTGTTGTAAAAGAATTTTTTATCAATGAAATTAAAGCAAACGTAAAGAAAGACTTTTCAATAAGAGTACTCGATCAGGATTTCAGATTTAAGGTTGGTGAAGATATAATGCCAGAAGGCATAGCGCTCTTTGGCATATTAAGAGGATTTGTAGAATTATAATTAACAAAGAATTATTTATTGAATTAATAAAATTACATTACTCTATTAATTTAATAACACTATCCTGTGAGAAAAAACATTATAAATATGTTACACATATAAGGCTTCAAGTGATATTAATGGGCGCAATTAGGCCAGCTGTGATTAAAAGAGTCGCTAGAGAATTGGTTAATAAATATCCTGACAAGTTTACAGGAGATTTTGAGAATAATAAAGAATTGGTTGGTAGATATACAAATGTTCAGACAAAAAGGTTGAGAAATATACTTGCTGGGTATGTAACTCGATATTATAAAAACATAAATACAAAAAGGACAAGAAAAGAGAATGAAGAGGAGATAGAGGAATTTTAAATTTTAATCATTACTCCCCATTTTCCAAGTGAAAGCTGGATACCAAAATTATTTGATCTAACAAAACAATTTATAATTTTTATTCTGTCTCCTATTTTTAGATCATTGTAATTATCAAGTTCTTCATTCCACAAGGTTAAAATGCATTCACCCGTTTCATCTTCAACCTTTATTTTCCTTAGTCTTAAATCCCTATCATTTTTCCTTATTTTAGTTTCTTCTATATTTGTAATCGTTACAATTAATGATACATTTACACCATCTATTAAGTCTTTTACTTTAACCCAGTTACCAGGGTTTCTACCATATTCATCAACGATTATATAAGCAATTGCCTCATCTGAAAGTAAGTCATTGTATTGCTTTTTTCTTTCGATTATTTCCAATTCAAACCTATCTCTCGTAATCAAATCCTTTACAAGATCATATAAATCATTCTTATTCATTTAATTTAATGAAAACTTACCCAGTTAAAAAAGTATTTTTTATACAGAAATAAAATAAAATTATGTAGTATTATTTGTTAAGATATTATGGATATTTAATAAATATATATTATTAACACATAATTAAACCATAGGTATAAGATTCAAATTTGGGAAACCTTTTTTTCTATCAATTTCAATTGCAAAATATACGGTTTTTGGCTTTATTCCATATAAAAGTATGCCGTTTTCCCTTGTAATCAACTTAAATAAGTAATCGGATATGTTTATTATTTCCGGGTTTATTTTCTGTCCTGGTTTTGTGAATGAAATAGCAACGGAATCGGAATTTTTTAATTTTGAAATATTTGAAAAAATATTTTTCAATGCTAATTCAGGGCCATAAATATATTCCATGGAATCATGATGTATTATGGACAGAGATTTTTCTTTTTTATGTAAGAATTCTAAAATGATTTCTCTATGTAATTTACTTGCTTGCTCTAAATCTTTTCCACCCAAAGCAATATGATTAGGCCCTTTAGATGTTGATGCAGAATAATCTACATAAACTAAATTCGAATCAATTATATCTTTAGGTATCCAGCGATTATAATATGACTTGAAAAATTCATACGGTGTTCCAGGTGCAGGTACTAATAATAAACCTTTATTTGTTGAAAATGAATTCAATATTAATGGGCTTTGAATAATTCTTAAAATCTCTATTGGAACAATGTTAGAAACTTCTATGTTAACAAATGATCCTGGTCTAATTCCACCATTCAATTCTTTATCAAGTTCTTCTATGCCTGTTGAGAATAGACCATTTATTTCTTTCTTTGGTTCCCATTTACCTATACTATACTCATTAATTGGAAAAATTATTTTAAAAATGCCCTGATTAAGAGTAAATGGATAACTAGATTGAGTAATCTCCTTTCCTCTCAATTTATGTATCTTCAGTATTCTGAATCTTTTTGAATCATCAATCTCATGGTTCAAATATATTTCACTGTCTACAACATAATCTTCAGGCATAGGATAATTTTTTTCTGATATAAATATTGCAGAAACGTCTGCGCTCTCTACGAGATCCTTTTGTATCATATATGTGAATTCACTTTCTTTTAAACTGTATCTGTTTGTAATTCCTTCAATAGAATCAATTACTAGAATTGTTTTAGCAGGCAAATTCATTTCAACATTTTTGTAGACTATTGAAATTTCAGAAGCTTTTTTGTTTTTAAAATATTCATTAAAAAATAATCTTGAAACTTCTTTTTGTTTTTCCTTGTTAATTTCCTTTAGGATATTTTTTGCAGCATTTTTTATGCTTTTTTCATTCTCTTCTTTATAGATTTCAGAAAGGAAAGATTCAGAAGAAACAAGTATTTTTATTTTTCTCTCATATTTTTTTAACCATGGAAATTGTTTATACAAACTTTTGTCCCCTATTCGTGTGCTTAAATAAATTGATTTTATATTTTCTCCTATGATACTAAGGATTTGTAAAGCTAATGTCGTTTTTCCAGATCCTGGTGGACCTTTAATAATTAAAGAATATCCTTTCTCTAATTTTAAATATGATAACAGATCTACAGGTAAATAATTTTGATTTTCTTCCATTTTATTTTTGCCTCTTTTTTAAATAATATATTATGTTTATATTAATTTTTTCTAACTTATTAATTAAAAATTTTAATTAATTTAATATTGTAAATTACGTAATTTATTTTATTTTA
>JAGDXR010000026.1 GCA_023261745.1 Thermoplasmata archaeon
CATGGTTGACATCACGCACGAACCGTCTCTCCCGCCCAGATATATTTCTCAGTTTCCTTTTGGCAGAGCGGGTGCCTAAGTGCTGTAATCTCCTCTTTAAATACTGGTATCTCCCTTTCACTTCCCTCAGATGTCTGCTGTTGAAAAACATGTTATTTGATAATACCCCTATATTCTTTATGCCTCTGTATATTCCAAATACTTTCACTTCTTCTTTTTTCATCACCTCTTTATCTGGAATTTTCACCTGAACCATTATGAATATTTTTTTACCTTTTTCATCTATTACTAATTGAGCATTCGTATATTCAACCCTGTATTTGTCAATCAAAGGATAAAGTTGCACTGGATAAACCAATCTGCCATGTACCGTGGTGAGTGATATCCTATGTGAATCGGGATAGAATTTAATACCATTTACATATCTTATTGTAATAGATTTTTTATTTATTTTTTTCTTAAGATTATTGGTTTTCAATGCTTCCGATGACTGATCCATAGTTGTCTTAACCAGTGTAAATGATAGTGTGGATATCCTTTCCCTTACAGTTCTGTATGTCTCTTTATTGATTCCGTTTTTATTGAATGTTTTATTCTCAAAACTATAGTCCAGAACCATCTTCGTAGCTTCTTTGAACTGCCTAGCAGTTTCAATGAGCAATCTGTCATAAGGAAGCTTCAGTTTAATAGTTCTGAACATTATCTATTAACATGGAGAATTTATTAATAAATTTTTCAGCTGAGGGAACTCCGTGTATCTCTTCTCTGAAGACCAGATTTTACTGCTTCCCTCAAACTCCTAACTATTCAATAAAGATTTCCACAAAACAAGAATAATACAAAAAGAATTTATAAAATAAAATTTTTACGAAATTAAGCCGCGGTAGCCTAGCCCGGATGAAGGCGGTAGACTCGAGATCTACTGTTCGCAAGGACTCGGGAGTTCAAATCTCCCCCGCGGCGTTTGTTAGCATATTTAAAAAAAATTCATAAAAAATAAAAGGGTCGATGGTATTAAATCCTTAATTTCTGATTACACTTCGGGTGAGTTATATGGTTTTCGAAAATTGGCTGAAAGATATGGTTTTTGAATTTGGAGTAAGTGGATATGAGGAACCCATAAAAGAAAAAATAATGGATCATTTAAAAAGATACGGAACTCCTCATAACGACAAAATAGGAAACGTTTATTTTACTTTTGGTGGAAATGGAAAGCATATAGCATTCATAGCTCACATGGATGAAATTGGGGTCATAGTTACACACTTAGACAAATCTGGCATGTTGAGAATTAAAAGGGTTGGAGGTGTCGATTCAAGAATGCTATATGGACAGTATTTGGAATTTTTATGCAGGGATGGTAAAAAAAGGTTAGGTGTTATTGGCCTGAAACCACCTCATGTATCAAAAGAGGATGAATTGAACAAATGTTTTTCAGGGGAAGAATTGTATGTGGATGTAGGAGCAAGATCTAAGGAAGAGGCTGAAGGCCTGGGCTTCAATGTCCTTGACCCGGGTAGATGGGTTAAAAATTTCATTAAGCTTAATGACAGGTACATTGTGACAAGGGGAATTGATGACAGAGCAGGTGTTGCAATGCTTCTTGAATTTCTCGAAAGAAATTTCAACAAAAATCTGAAGAATAAGATTACCCTGATATTTACTGTCCAGGAAGAAACCGGCCTTAGGGGTGCCAGGGGAATAGAGGATTCTGAGTATGATGAAATATATGTAATAGATAGCGTCACTTCTGCTGATATGCCAAATGTAGATTATGCTCTATCCCCAGTTTCTCTGGGAAAGGGTCCCGTATTCAGATTTTATGATGCACGGGGAGCAAATTCATTTTCTTTGCTGAAGAAATTAAGGGAAGTGGCAGAAAAAAACGGAATAAAATACCAAGAAGTTGTGACCGGAGGTTCCACGGACGCTGCAGGAACTTTTGAGAGAGGTATACCAAGCATTGCCATAAGTTTTCCCATAAAGTATACACACTCAACTGTAGAAATGCTGGATCTCAATGATATAGAAAATGAAATAAAATTGATGGAAAAAATTTCAGAAATTTAATTCTTATTTTTAATTTCTTCTTTTATTGCTTTACCTAGCCTTCCTATTCCTTCAACGATATCTTCATCTCTTGAATATGTGAAATTCAGCCTCATGGAATTTCTACCCCTTCCATCAGGATAGAACGCCGTTCCAACAACATATGCAACCTTGTTTTCCAGCGCCTTCTTCAAGAGCTTTTCAGTATCAAGGCCCCAGTCAACAGTTACCCAGAGAAACATTCCACCATTTGGCCTGGTCCATGTAACACCCTCAGGCATCGATTCCTCAAGGGATTTAAGCATGAGATCCCTTTTCTTTCTGTATAATTCTACGATCTTAGGTATCTGCTTATCTATCATACCACTCCTGAGATATTCAAGGGCAATATACTGGCTGAATACGTTTGTACAGAGATCAACGCCCTGCTTCAGTAATGCTATCTTTCTCGTAATGGCTTCATTAGATACAACCCATCCAAGCCTTATTCCTGGAGACAGTACTTTGCTGAAAGTGCCCATGTATATGACCCTGTCTTCCTTGTCATAATATTTAATGGGCATAACAGGATCCCCAGTGAACCTTATTTCACTGTATGGATCATCCTCAAATATTATAAGATCATATTTTGAAGCTATTTCAAGCAGATGTTTTCTCTTATCCACAGACCATGTTAACCCTGCGGGGTTCTGGAATGTTGGTATAACATATATGAATTTAGGAACCTTTTTTTCATTAATTGCCTTTTTAATTTTTGCATCAAGTTCATTTAAATCCATTCCATCCTCTTTTAATTCTACTGTTAACCATGATGGCATCTGGGCATTGAATGCGGATATTGCACCAACGTAGGTCGGAGCTTCACTTATAACATAGTCCCCTCTGTTCAAGAAAACTTTTGATACCATGTATAAACCGGACTGACTGCCGTTAAGTACAATGATATTTGAGGGGTTTGTTGAAATTGAAAATTTATCCTTCATCCTTTTAGCAATCTGTTCCCTTAACTCTGTAACTCCTTCAGTTGTTCCATACTGCAGTGCTTTCGTGCCATAATTGTCCATTATGTTATTCAGAATTTCCTTAATATTTTCAATTGGAAATGATTTTGGGTTTGGCATACCTCCACCGAATGAAATTACATCGGGCTGCTCGGCATATTTCAGCAACTCTCTTACCGCAGATCCCTTCAGCGTTTTGGATATATCTGAGAACTTGGATTCTAAATCCATAAAATCCACCGAATGGTGTAATGATTAATAAGATATTAAATTTTGGAAAAAATTTAATTTAAATTTTAAAATTATTTTATTTCAGGTGGATTGACGAGATGGCAGGCGACTAAGTGCTCGTTCCCTATGTCCTTTAGCTTGGGGTCAACGGGTTCATGCATCTTTATCTTCAATAGATTTCCATTAACAGATATTTCCTTTATCCCATACAGGGCCCTTGTCTGTTCCTTTTCCTTCTGTATTATGGATTCAACAACACCCTGCTGAACTGGATTGTTGAATGTTACTTCCATGTTAAGGTCATCTATTACGTTCATCTCCTGAATCTCTGCATTTCCCATTTCAGGGTTCCTTTTATTATCAAGAACAAACCTTAATGGTTCAATAAGTTCATCTGTTGTAAATCCGCAGGGTTCAAATGCATGTCTGCATCTAGGATGGAAGAAACATCCATTTGGAGGATTTATTGGGCTCGGAACATCACCTTCAAGAATTATTCTCTCAATCTTTACCCTTGGATCAGGAATTGGAACAGATGATAATAATGCCTGCGTATATGGATGTTTTGGGTCCTTGAATATTTCGTCTTTCATCGCACTTTCAACTATTTTTCCGAGATACATTACCATTATCCGGTCAGAAATGTGCCTTACAACAAGAATATGATGCGTTATGAAGAGCATTGTAAGGTTGAATTCTTTTCTGAGATCCTCAAGTAAATTCAAAACCTGTGCCTGAACTGAAACATCAAGTGCTGAAGTCGGTTCGTCAAGGACAATGAACTCGGGACTTAGGGAAAGGGCCCTTGCAATGGCAACCCTTTGCCTCTGACCCCCAGATAATTCATGCGGAAACCTGTACATGAATTCTGCGGGGAGACCAACCTTTTCTAGCAATTCCTGAACCCTTGCATATGCATCCTTTTTCTTCCAGCCAAATGAAAAAAGTGGTTCTGCAACTATATCTTTTATAAGCATCCTTGGATCAAGGGAGGAATATGGATCCTGAAATACAATGTTGAACTTCTTTCTCATTTCCCTCAATTTATTCTTATGCATGTGAAATATTGAATAATTTTTGAGTTCCTCATCCGATAATTTCTGGTTTGATTTTATTTTGTTAAGGACTTCTGGTGGCGGAGAAAAATACAGTTCTCCACCTGAAGGCTCTATTAATCTGATAAGCAGCCTTCCAAGTGTTGATTTACCGCATCCTGTTTCTCCGACAAGACCTACAACTTCCCCCTTCTTTATGACTATGTCAACATCATTTACAGCTTTAACGTATATGTTTGATCTTGAAGTCAATCCCGTCTTTATAGGGAAGAATTTTTTAAGATTTCTTCCTATTATCAATTCTTCTTCTACCATTTTAACACCTCAGTAAAGCCAGCATGCAACATAATGATCCTTTTCTATTTCTTTCATAACAGGTTTTTCCCTTGTGCATATCTCCATGGCGTGTGGGCATCTTGGATGGAACCTGCATCCTGCCGGTGGATTCACAAGATTGGGGATTGATCCGGGTATAACATGAAGTTTTTCCTTCATTGTCTTATTGGTGGGTATTGATTTCAGCAATCCCTGGGTATATGGATGCTTTGGTTTGTAAAATATATCATCCTTCGGCCCTATTTCAACAATATTCCCTGCATACATAACCGCTACACGGTCCGCTATGTCCGCAATTACACCAAGATCATGTGTGATAAACAATATTGATGACCCTATCCTGTATTTTAGATCTTTCATCAAATCCAGTATCTGTGCCTGAGTTGTAACATCAAGGGCTGTCGTGGGCTCATCTGCTATCAATAACTTCGGATCGTTTGCCAGAGCCATTGCTATCATTACTCTCTGCCTCATGCCCCCAGAAAGTTCATGCGGATATTCCTTCAATATTATATCCGCATTGTATATGTTAACCAAATTTAATAATTCCATGGCCTTCCTTTCCGCTTCCATTATTATTCTCTTAAAAACTATTCTGTGTATTATTGGAAATCTCCAGAAAAATCTCTCATGCCCATTGTTTTCGACAAGTTCTTCCAGATATTTTCTTTCAAGTGAATTGAGTGGCTTATCATTTCGGATATTATTCATCCTTTCAGATTTCTGGAGCCTTGTAAGATCCTTACGAAACATTATAGACCTCAACTGTTCCATCAGTGGTTTTAACTTTGGATCTTCAAGATATGATTTTATTTTATCTTCCTTGTTATTCAACACTGCATCCACCATATCGCTGAAATTTGCATTATTTATATCAATTCTTGAAAGAATCCTCATTGCAAGCTCATTTTTGCTGTGATATATCAACGGTTCTGTAAGCTGATAACCAATTTTCAGAACTGGATTAAGGGCGGTCATTGGCTCCTGAAATATCATAGCAATCTTTTTACCCCTTATTTTATTTACAAACTCCTGCCTCTTTACATACCTTCTCCTGTTATACTTTAACTTTACCTTCCCCTTTCTTCCATATTTTAGCCATACATCGGGTTTCTTCATGTTAACTAATGGATTTGTCATATCTATATTTTCAAAATATATATGGCCTTCTACTACCGTTCCATCTGTCGGGGGAATTAAATTCATTATTGAAAGGGATGTTACGGATTTACCGCATCCTGTTTCTCCGACAAGACCAAGAGTTTCATTTTTCCTTATTTCAAATGTCACGCCATCCAATGCTTTAACAACTCCCTTCCATGTCACAAAATGAACCTTCAGATTTTCCACAGTTATCATGGTTTCATCATTCATATTTTTACCTCCTGAACCTTGGATCAAGCGCATCCCTCAAACCATCACCAACGAGGTTCATAGATAGTGCAAATAACAGCAATGCAAAACCTGGGAATACTATGGTCCACCAATCTCCTACGACAGCATATGAATAACCTATGCTTGACAGATATCCAAGTTCCGGGATATAACCTCCGGATGAAGCACTTGAAGACCCTCCAAGCGTCGGGACGAATCCCAGAAAGGATAGTGTTGCAAATATCAATGCGACGCTTGCAAGATCCATGGAAAACTGCACAAATATCGGTGCAAGGGTATTCGGCAGAATATGCTTGAATATGATTTTATGATTTTTTGTAGCGGATGCCCTAGCGGCTTCAATATAAGCCAGTTCTTTTATGTAAAGAACCTGTCCTCTCACTACCCTTGCATATGTGGGCCACCATATAATGATCAATGCAAATGATATAATTAATATGGTTCTTCCCATGAAAAATGCAATAGCTATTGCAAGGACAAGAAATGGTATGCTGAAGAATATATCTGTAGTACGCATTATGATCTCATCTATCCATTTTCCGAAATATCCGGATACAAGTCCCAATAAGATACCGCTTATGGCTCCTATTCCAACAACGAAAAACGTTATTCCAATATCAAGCCTAATGGCCTTGAGAATCCCCTGAAAGAGATCGATTCCCGGGAATGTTGTACCGAATATATGCTGTGAACTTGGAGGCAATGGGGATGGGTTGTAATAATTGGGCATGAGGGAATTTACATCGGTAAGACCTATCAATCCGGGATCAAATTCATCTATTAATGCTATTAAAATGTAAATCATTACAACTACCAGACCGAATACAGCACCCGGATCCCTCAAGAATATCTTCATTGTTATGATAAAACTTTCAAGTTTCGGGTTTCTTTTCTTTTCTACCATTTCATTCACCCAGCCTTATCCTTGGATCTATTACAGCATATAGAATATCCACCACAAAATTCGCGGACACCAGAATTAAACCAAATACTATTGTAGAGCCCATTATACCACCAGAATCCAAACCCATCATCGCCCAGTATGTCCAGTATCCCATACCTGGATAGTTAAATATTTCCTCAATAACCACAACTCCTCCCAGCAAACCGGCAAACAGAAGACCTGAAACCGTTACCACGGGAATAAGAGCATTCTTCCTGGCATGCTTTTTTATAACTATTTTTTCCGGAACACCTTTTGCTCTTGCTGTCCTGACATAATCCTGATTAAGTGTTTCCATCATGGAGGATCTCATATACCTCATAATACCTGCTATGGAGGTGAATGCAAGTGTTGCGGCAGGAAGAATTACGTGTCTTACTGCAGAAATAAATACAGGTATATCACCATGTATCAGGGCATCTATCATCATTATGTGTGTAGGATAAGATATTCCAAGGTATTGATTATACCAGCTCTGCCCAACAAGGAGATTTGCGTCTACTGTTCCGCCAAGTGGGAAAATGTTTAGAGATGGGCTTATGGTAGGAGTTGCAAATGCCTCTGCAAGTATCTGTGCAAGCCAAAATACTGGCAGAGAAATTCCAACAAATGCAATAAACCTTGTAAACTGGTCAACAAAACTGTTTTTTCTGACAGCAGATGCCGTCCCAGAAGGAATGGCAATAAACATGGCAATTACGTATGCCACTATTGCAAGCTGTATGGTGTTGGGCATGAACAATGCTATGGCAGTTGTTACCGGACCTGTGTATATGGCGGTTTTTGTTAATCCCCAGTTGCCCTGCACTAATGCCCACATATAATAAAAATACTGTACCCAGACAGGATCATTTAAATGAAACTGCTTTATCAGCTGCTGCTTTTCTATAAGCTGCTGCTGTGCTGATAGCCTCGGATTCAGATAGGGACCTATTATCATGTTGGTTCCGCCTGCCCTGGTCAGGAGAAATACTATTATAGTTAGCCCTATAAGCGTTGGAATTAAAATTAAAATCCTCCTTATTACATAAGTGCTTAGCTTCATTCAAATTTCCTCCATTTTAGCATGAAATATCTGAAAATAACTTAAATTTTTCGAACATTTTGCTCTGAAAAAAATCAAAAAATAAAAAGGGTAAAAAATTTTATTCATCCCTTTGTCAGATAGAAATAGAGGGTATCTCCGCCCCCACCATATAGTGGGTTCTCTTCATACTGTACACCGTGGAGATATGGCGCATAGAACCAGAACTGATTGGTTTGTTCAGTGTATATGTAAAGATTAAGGTTAACTGCTATGACCTCTGCCAGATCAAAGTCCTGCAGTGCAAGTGTTTCATTTGATGTTGATTCTGCTGCATGTATCAGTTTTGTCATGTTTTCCCATTCCTGTGCCTCCTGTGTATATCCCCATGTCATCAGGTTTGTATAATTCCATCCATATGCTCCAGGATACGTTCCATTTTCAAGATACATTGCATTGACATAATCTGAAGGATACGGGAAGTCTGGTGCCCATCCAAGCATGTTTATTGTAAGCGGATTTTGCAGAGGTGCCGCAAGCCATCCTATCAGGGATGCCCATGTTACATATACCGGCGTTATATGTATATTAGGATCGATTTGTGATAAGTTCTGTCCAAGCATACCTGCAGCAGCAAAGTCGGTTGGATCTCCTGCTGTTACTATTATAGGAATATTAACTGTTGTATTATAATACCCTGATTCCATCATAAGTTTCTTTGCTTCTGTCAGATTGAACTGTGGAATTGTTGCACCGTGTGCAGCAAGCCACTGCTGAGATACATATCCGGGCATTCCTTTTGGTATAATACCTACATAATGGAATCCGAAATCTGCATGGTAAATGGCATTTCCAACAAGATTATTCATATAATTTGTGTAATTGAATGCATCAGCAAATGCAGCCCTGACATATGGATTTGCGAAATAGTGTGACGGTAAATTGTAATTGGTACCTATCGCCGTATGCAATACTGATATATTGATATTCCAGTTAAATACCCAGAAGAATATGCTTAATGAAGGGAATGAATATATACTTACCTTACCCTGGGATTGCAATGACTGAACTGTTGGATAATACGTGGGAGGAAGACCTTCAGTTATGTCGGACTGACCACTCTTCATCATCAACAATGCGGTTTCTGGATCTTTAACCCACTGTATGTATACCTTATCAGTTGGTGCCTTGTTATATCCTGGTATTCCAGGAATTGGTGTATAATTCGGATTGGGCGCAAGTATTATTGATTGCCCTACAAGATATGTCTGTATCATGTAAGGTCCCGAACCCATGGCATTATCCCTTACATAGGTATTGTAATCACTTGGATTTCCTTCATTTACATATGCAGAGAATCCCTGGGGTGTGAATGTTATTCCGGCTCCATGCTGTACCAGCCAGTTATAGTCAACTATTCCTGCTCCAAGAGGATCCGCTACATATTCCAGAAATGCAGGATCAGGTTTCAGAAGATGGAATGTTATGCTATCGGTTGCATTGTTGACGGTCATGGCTGCGGTTATATTCTGATATGTATTTGTGCCCCATCCACCATCAGGCAATAGATCCTGACCAAGTATCCAGCCAGGGTTTGATGGGTTATCCATGAATAATAATGTCCTTACAATGCTGGTATAAACATCCCAAGCTGTAAGAGGATCACCATTTGCAAACTTCAATCCGGATCTGACATAGAATGTGTAATTCAATCCATTTGGAGATATCAATCCATTCTGCATTGTGGGTACTTTTGTTGCAACTATCGGAATGAGCTGTGATGTCGAAGAAGCATTATACTGAATCAATGTTTCATAAACATTATCTATTATTTCTGCTCCCACTGTCTCATAATCGATTGCAGGATCAAAAGAATATGGACCTCCCGGAACTACCTCTGCAACATTGATAACTCCTGGAGAGGGTATATTACCGCTGGCCTTCAATATTCCTGCCTTCTGTCCGGATGATGCCACATAGACTGTAAATAATTCAGATAATGCAACATGCTGTCCTGACATGACCTGGCTGTAATATGAAGATGGAATATATTCTGTCTGTGTATTATTGTTTACAACCAAATATTTCATGAATGGTGCCTGGTTGTATGTTACCACTGTAAAATTAATTATGTAAAAGCCAGTGTTCTTAAATGTATGCATTGCAAGATTTGTACTGTATGATCCGCTTGTTTTATTATAAATTACAGGTGTTATGGTTGAATTGGATCCATCACCGTAGTTTATTACATAATATCCCACGGTCCAGTTTGTTGCGCTTGGTGGCTGGAGAAACGATTCAAGGAATGCCGACTGCTGTCCCTGAGAAAGTATGGGCGCGTTTGGCTCATATGTTGTGTTAAATGCCATTGAAGGCTGGGCCATCTCAGACTCCAGTGTTGAATTGGATGGAGTGCTAGGGGATATAGTTATATAAAGCATGTTCGCAAGATTATCTGCATACCCACCAGATCCAGATGCATTCACATAAATAAGATATTTACCGGGATACGCATAAGAATGGTTTACCACTGTACCTGTTGCCGATGATCCATCGCCAAAATACCATGTCACCTTTGAAACTGTTCCTGTAACGGATGCTGTAAATGTTATTGGACTGTTAGTTGTACCAAGCTGTGTTGTTACAGATGCAGAGACTGTAGGTGCTGTTGGAGATGGTGTTGGACTTGGGCTCGGAGATGGACTGGTTGTCGTTGTTGGCTTCTGTTGAAGCATTACTGCTGCCGCTGCAATTATCACTATCAAAACGATTACAACTGCTATAATCGCATAAAGAGTTTTCTTTTCCATAGAACCTACCTCAACCTTACGATTACAATTTAAATAATAAATATTTTGGTATACCCCATTTTAATATAAAACATATTGAAAAAGACCATTTAATTTATTGATCCTCAATCATTTAAAACTGTCCCCTCATGAGTCTGATTATGCTGCTCTCAATATTTGCAGAAGATATTTCATCTGTTATATCTGAAATATCAAAATCTTTATTTTTTGTAATTTCAATAATTTCTTGATTTCCCCTGGTCCATATTAAATATATCACGGAATTCTCTAAACATATTTCAATGAGACCATAATCTAAATATGGAGACCAGAAATTGTTCAGGCATCTTATATTCTTAAAAACATTTCTGATGGTTTCTTCAATTTTCAATGGCCCATATTCAGTTTTTATTTTAACTACCCATTTCCCATCAGAATTTTGAATGGTTTTTTTAATTTCATCGAACATTGAAGACAGTATTTATTAAGATATTTTAATTTATTCTATTTTTGATGAAATATTATTCCGCATGCCCAAGGGATTGCTATGATGCATGTTCCATAATTACGGAGATTAATGATGGTAAAATATCAATATATGGAAACAGGATTCATCCCTATACAGATGGATTTTTATGTTTGAAATCAAAATGGTACGTCAAAGCATCTCATGGTGATGCAAGGTTAACTGAACCTATGATCAAAAAAAATGATAAATTTGAAAAAATATCCTGGAATGATGCATTTAAAATAATATCGGAGAGAATTAAAGATCCGGAAAGGTTTTTGCCATACGATTATGCCGGCAACAGAGCCCTAATATCATATAATTTCCCCCAGAGAATGTTCAATTATTTTGGAACCTTGAAACTTAATCATTCATTGTGCGATGAGGCCGGCAATATATCCCTGATTAATTTGCTCGGGTCTTCCACGGGATATAATCCTGATGATATTAATAAATCCGATTTATTTGTTTATTGGGGCATGAATCCCGTATGGACAAACATTCATGGATGGGCAAAGGTTAAAAAGAATGTGGAAAAAATTGTTGTAATAGATCCAGAAATAACGGAAACAGCTAAATCTTCTTTTATGCATATTAGAATTTTTCCTGGAAAAGATTTCAAGTTTGCAATGTTTGTTGCTAAAATGCTGAATGTAAAAATGAAAAAATATCCAGATTTTATCATGGATTTTGATGAACTTGATGAAAATGATAAAAAAAATGCAGAAAAATTCTCTGAGATGTTAATGAAAGCAAAAAATCCGGTTATCCATATTGGATACGGTTTTCAGAAACAGATAAATGGTGGAATTACTGTAATGGCAATTGCCTTTATATTATCAATTCTTGATAAAGACTACAATTTTATATATGATAGAAGGCACAGAATTGATTATGATTACCTGAGAGGAAAAAATGAAAATAGAAAGGAAATAAATCAGTACACAATTGCTGATCAGATGGATAAATTTGACACACTTTTTATTTACGGAAGCAACCCATTCAATTCTCTGCCAAACCAGAAAAAATTCCGTGAAAAAATTATTGAGAAGGATATTTTTGTCATCACTCATGATCTTTACTTAAATGATACAGTAATGAATTCCAATCTTATTTTACCCGCAGCACATTTTTTTGAATTTAATGACCTTGTGGATTCATATTATCATGATTATATTTCACTGAATCAGAAAATCGCTGACCCCTTGGGGCTTGCCCTTTCAAATCATGATCTATTCGTAAACCTAGCTAAATTCATGGAACTGAATGACCCTTTTCTCATTGAAGATGAAATGAATATCATAGATAATATAATAAAAAGATCAAACATTGACAGAATATCACTTTTTGAAAAAGGTTACGCATGGATCGAGCCTGAAATCATCAGAAAAAAATTTGATTTTAATTATTTCATGGAAAATATTGATAAATACAGAAAAGAGAATAGCAGAGATTTTAGATTGATTTCATCCACAAATGTTATGTCCATAGGCTCTCTGCACAACAATCTCTATGATTTTGATACCTATGCATATATAAATGATGAGGATGCGGAACAGATGAATATAAAGGATAATGATACTGTGAAAATATTTAATGAAAAATACAGCATAATTACAAGAATAAAGATTTCCGGAAGGATAATGAAAAAAACAGTAGTGATTTACAGAGGTTCGTGGGTCAAAAATTATGGATGGAATGTAAATTTTTTGACAGATGATAAATCACAGTTGTATAATGGCCCATCCTTCCAATCAACTTTTGTAAAAATAGAAAAATTATAAACTATTTTTATATACTTTATTTAAATATATTATTTTGGATATGCTTTCAACCAGGGTTAAATTTTTCAGGGCCTCACCCAGATCCTTTCCTCTGGCAAATGTCCCATGCCCCTTTACTACGGCCATTTTGTGTTCCTTCATAACGTATCCGAGACTCATTGCCAGTTCCTTTGATGCAACAGGATTTTCTATATCTATTACAGGTATATATTTCAGATAATATTTTCCTTCTGCATCAACAGGAACGATCCTATCTGTGTTTTCTGAAATCGATAAAACTATGGCATATATCGTATGTGCATGTATTATCGCATTCGATTCGGTGTTTTTGTAAATTTCAACGTGTGAATAGACCTCTGAAGAAGCAATGTCATAATTTTTTTGGTCCACTAAAGAAATTTCAACTATATCATCTTCAGAGAGAGATCCCATCATTGTTCCGTGCTTTTTAATAAATATTTTATTACCATGCCTGACACTTATGTTACCACTGTGGCTGGATTCCGTTAGCCCCATCTCAAATAGTATTCGACCATATTTTATTATTTCATTTTTTACATTCATAATTATCAGTGGCTGAAAGCCCTCTTTCCTGTAAATACCATTGCAATGTTGAGTTCATCAGCCCTCTTTATTACTTCATTATCTCTCTTTGATCCACCTGGCTGTATTATCGCTGTTATGCCGGCCTTTGCAGCTTCTTCCACATCATCAACAAAAGGTAAAAATCCATCAGAGGCCATTACTGAATTCTTTGCCCTTTCTCCCGCCTTCATTGATGCAATCTTTACCGCATCAACCCTGCTCATCTGACCTGCACCGATGCCTGTTGTTGTTTTATTGAATGCAAAAACTATTGCATTGCTTTTAACATGCCTTACAACATTCCAAGAAAATCTGAGGTCTTCCTCTTCCCTTTTATCCGGCTTCCTTTCAGTAACGACATTCCACTCTATTTCATCGTTTCCCTTAATCTGATATAAAAATCCCCCGGCCGCATTCCTCAAATCAAAATTTTCTGTTCTGCCATCAAATTTTATTACCCTAAGATCCTTTTTGTATTTTGAAAAAAATTCTATAGAATTTTCATCATAATCAGGTGCGACGATAAGTTCATAGAAATTGTTCCTCATTTTTTTTGCAAAGCTTTCATTAACCTTAAAATTGACACCTATGATTCCACCATATGCTGACATTGAATCAGCAAGAAATGCACGATCATATACAATGTCAATTTTTTGACCGCTGGAAACACCGCATGGATTTCCGTGCTTGATAATAGCAACTGCAGGTTCATCGAAATCATTCACAATTTTCCATGCTACATCCATGTCAAGGATATTGTTATAGGAGATTTCCTTACCCCTTATATATCTCCATGGCATGCTGTCTGAATAAAATCCGGCAATATCATGTGGATTTTCACCGTACCTGAGCTTTTCATAGATCATTGATGATACTGATATTCCCGGTGGAATTGTGGAATGGAATTTGTTCCAGAACCTGTTGAAAATGTTTGAATCATACCATGATGTATAAAGAAAGGCCTTTACCGCCAGTTCTTTCCTTTTCTCCATACCAACGTATCCATTTTCACCTATTTCTCTGATTATTTCATCATAATTATCCGGGTCTGTTATGACTGTTACCCTTTCATAATTCTTTGCGGCCGCCCTAATAAGTGAAACTCCACCTATATCTATATTTTCAACCATTTCCCTTTCATCATCACCGGTATTTTTGAAATCGTATAGATTTACTACAACCATGTCAATTGGTTTTATGCCGAACCTTTTCAATTCGTTGATCTGGTCATTCCTGGCAAGAATTCCAGCATAAATGTTTGGATGCAGAGTTTTTACCCTTCCATCCAGCATTTCCTTAAAACCAGTAATGCTTTCCATGTCATTTATATTCTTAATCTTATTCTCTTCCAGATACCTCTTTGTTCCTGATGTGGCATATATTTCATTCCCCTTTTCTATGAGAAATTGAACAAATTTTTCAATATTCCTTTTATCCGTAACTGATACAATAATATTCATGATTGTGTAATATAATTTTTAATTAAATTTTTATCGATAACTTTTCATTACACCTGAAAAACCTTATTTTAAGAAGATATAGAAGGTTCTTTACACCATCCTTGAACCTCTGCAATTTAACCTCTCCCATCCTTACACCATAATCTATTGGAAGTTCTTTTGATCTGAACTTTGTGAAAGCCTGGATTTTCAGTTCTTCAGAAAATGGCATTCCATCTGAACAGAGATTCATACCATATAATATTTCCTTTCTGAATATCCACATACCGCTCTGGGAATCCTTTATTTTTAGGAAAAATAACATCAAAACGGCATAATTGAGAATTAGGTTTCCTATTCTGTGGGCCTTTACCATGGCCTCAGGAGATAACCTGCTTATCCTTTCACATGAAATAAAATCATAATTATCTCTGTAGAGTATATCAATATAATCATTAATTACCTCTGGGGGGTATGTATTGTCACCGTCCAGTGTTACTATTATTTTTCCTGAAGCATTTGAAAATCCGGTCTTGTATGCCCTCCCATACCCCTTTCTTTTTTCTTCTATGACCCTGGCCCCCATGGATCTAGCAATATCTGGTGTTCTATCTGTACTGTTATCAACAATCAAAATTTCATAATTTCCGATGACACTTTTCCTTATCCTTTCAATAACCTTTCCTATATTTTCCTCTTCATTCATTGTAGGTATGATTATGCTCATTTCGATTTCATCCAAATCAGCTCACCTTACCTCTAATATAACCAGTAATTGCAAACATTAACCTTGCTATACCGAATAAATTGAATTGCCCTGTCTCAACCATTGATTTTATCGAATACATTTTCCATACATTGCCATGTTTTTTATTTAGCTGGGCCCTCCCATATCCATTCCAGTATGCCTGCCTTAAAAAAGATCCAATATCATCCCTGACTTTATTGTAAACTACGGCATGTTCATTGTAGCAAAACCTTGCTCCTATGTCCAGAGACCTCATATTCAAATCAATATCCTCAGCAGTTATGAATATCTCATCAAACCCTTTCAATCTTAAAAAAAGGATTTTTTTATATCCAAGATTGCAGGAGGGATATGTGACATCAATCCCCCTGTAAAATAGTTCTACCCTACCAAATTTTGTGTATGTATTTTTTCCAATGCTTATAGTTTTTCCTGCCACAAAGTCACATCCTGAATCAAAGGATTTTCTCATTTCTGAGACCCAGTTCCTGTCAGCATAGGAATCACCGTCAATGAATAGAACATATTCATATTTAGAGTTCATAACACCTATATTTCTCCCTTCCCCTCGAGTACTTTTTTTGATTATTATTTTTAGATCCATTTCATCTTTGAATTTTTTTGCGATTTCAACCGTTCGGTCACTGCTTTCTGAATCTACCATGACAACTTCAAAAGGCCTTTCCTGGATTTTAAGGGATTCGAATAATTCCAAAATGTTCTTTTCCTCATTCTTTACCGTTATTATTATCGATATTGGCAACATCAAATTCACCTTCAATATCTATGTTTCCTGGGGGAAGCAATCTTACGACCTCATCCTTTGAAATACTGAATTTTTTTGATATCTCAACTGCAGCATTTTCCTTTGTCATATTACCGGGAACTATTGATATTATTTTTTTGGCCTTATTCCGAAAAGATTCTACTGACCCTATCATGACAATTTTCACATTCTGATATTCAATTTCCCCTATCCCAAGGCGCAGTGGGAGATTCCTCATGTAATTCCTTTTACCCCTTATTATCCAAGCCCCCCTGGGAACATATTCACCGCTCTCAGCCATTTTAGAAACCTGTGAAAATGTTACCCAGTATGCATCTGCAACTTTGTATCCGGCGTTCCATGCCCTTGAAAATGATACCCCGAAAATGCCTGCCTCAATAAGGGTTTTCTCTGTTATTCCAGTATTTTTAACAACAACGCTGGGGGCTCCATGAATATCTGCGTGAACGTAATAATCCTTTTCACCAAAGTACTTTTTAACAACCTCTTCATTGGATTTTGCATCCCTGCCTGCTATGACAATTGCATTTTCAGATGATATGAACCACCTGTATTTCTCAAACCAGAACCTTTTCCTGTCTTCACGTATTACCTTCCTTTCTTCCTTTTCAACCTTTCTGGATTTTAGCCTCTCTATCGCAGCCAGTATTCCATCCATCTTTTCTGAATACTTCTTGGATTCTTCGTACTTCTGCTGGGCATTTCCTATGGAATTCAACATCATATTGATATCTAATTCCCTTCCATCCATGTTAAGCTTTATCCATTTACCTTCACGTGATACAACTTCATCAGGATTCCTGTTCTGCCTTGTCTCCTTTATTATACCATCAATCCTTTCAAGATTCATCATTATAAAATCTGCATCATCCTTCAGATTTTCAGATAATTTTTTGTATTCTTCATATGTTTTCAGCTGTTCGTTTAATATTTTTTGATTCTCATCAATCTCATTTTTTCTATTGACTATTTCTGTTATGGCTTTATTTACGCTTTCATACTCTTCACATCCACCTAAATTTAATATTGATATTTTATCCTCACATATATATGCATTGCATTTCCATTCAATAATGGATTTCATTTTTTCATAAATGCAGGATATTTCATTCCCATCAAGATCTCTTGATAATTTTTCTTTTTTTATGCTGCATGATTCCAGTATGTATTCTGAGTAATGGCTTAAATTTAATTTAAGGGCAAGAAACCTTAATATCTCCATTTCATTTTTTAAAATTTCCCTGAAATTCTCAATATCTATTTTTCTTGGATCAACTGGGGATGGTGGATATCTGTATAATTCGCCTCTAGATATTTTCCTTCCCCTCCATTCCCTTGATATCAATGAATATTCTATGGTTCCGTTGTTCAAGAATATGAAATTTCCCTGACCGAACATTTCTATTATAATTGAATAATTTGATGAGAGATCAATTCTTATTATCCTGTCAAAATTTGGCTGTTCTATTGAGATTATCCTTCTATCTATCATGTTATCAAGAAATGGGTTTTGCCTTGATTCCATTTCATACCTTTCACCAAAATAAATGTATTTTGGTAAGAGAATGTACATGTCTCTGTTGCCTGCATCCTTCTTGTGAAATCTTATCTTTATATCTTCATTTATTGAATATTTTTTTATGAATGAATCAATCAGATATCCCCTGTTCTCAATTAACCACGCATTTATGTCCAGACTTGTCAAACCCTCACTTTTCATTTCAATCCCATTTCAGAAATCTTTTCCGGTAAATAAACATCTGTTACATAATTCAGGCCATATTTAGCAAGGGCCTGCTGCTCGGCCTTTTTACCTATCTTTAACATCAGTTCGATCTCGTTCTTCCAAAATGGTGTTTTGAACCTCGGGTCATTTAATTCTGCGTAAAGAGCCTTTATATCTTTATCATTCAGCTTATCTGTTGGAAGATCATAATTGAGAATATCACTTGCAGTTACACCTATGAATTCAGCTGTAGGTGTTGCAAGGTATTCTGAAATGTGGGCGGTTTTTATTGCCCCATATGCTATGCTGGCATAAATTCTGAATGACCATGGATCCCCATCCGTAAATACAAGCACCGGTAAACCGAGCTCCTCATTGAACCTTTTAAGAAGACGCCTAGTACTTCTTGCTGGCTGACCTTTAAGATGCACAAGTACAGCACGTGCCTTTTCATCGTACCCATTTTCAACGAGCCTGTCAAACATGCCTCCAGTTTCGATTGCAAGGACGAAATCCGCGTCATAATCTATAATATTAATTTTTTCCTTTTCAACGTTATATGGTACAGGATAGCCAGAATCCCCCACATCATCCCTGCAATTTATCCTCTGAGGTTTTCCTTTCCTGTTAATTTCCTCTATGGTTATGTTTCCTATTATCGTGGCACCGTTTTCCTCAGGACGCAGCTTAAAATCCTCTCTGAGATATTTTGTAAGAATTTCAATGTCCTCTGCTAGCTTGTCCGATTCATCCTGAGTATGGAACTTTGCAATACCCCAACTCTCTGAGATGTAATAAAGTTCTCTCAATGTTGATGATTTATTCTGTTCAATCATTTCTTTTATAAAATCAAGCATGAACATTGTTCTAAGAAGAGTATATGCACCCTCAATTTTTTTAGCACTTCTGTATATTTTATCATCACCGTATTTCCATACCCCCTTCGTTACGTCAAGCTTGATGTTGTATTTATTTCTGGCGGGCAATTCCATGTATGGAATTTCACCTTTTTTCATCTGATCGTATATCTTTTCAACAATTTTCTTTAATTCATTCAATACCTCTTCACTCCTCTTCGTTTCCATCCTCGTCACCCTCAACTTCTTCTATTATTGATTTTAATGATTCAATATTCCAGTCTCCTGGCAAAGGTTCTGCTCCAACTACATGAACGGGATCAATACCTTCTATGTAATATGTAGTTTCAGAATAATCCGATTTAATTTTTTCAAGCTCAAAGTATAAATCAAGCCTTTTTAATGGGTCCAGATTTTCAATCACCCATACAATGTAATCATTCTTCTGATCATATTCACCAAACGGTTTTATTGATTCAGGCAAAACTGCGCCATCCGTGTAGTCGGCATATAACTTGAAAGATTTTTTATCGGATGTATAATTAATTACGCTTACATTTATTTTCGCCCTGTTTTCAGTTACTTCTACTCTTTCATCTATCCAAAGAATATTCATTATTTTTGTTATTACGGGAGATATGTCAGGAACAGGATTGTTTGTTATCTTTGCACTTTTTTCAGCTATCAGTGGCAGTATCTTCTGAACAAGAAAGAATTTCTCGGATAATTTATTCTTAACTTCTTTTTTGATTAGATACGTCCTGATCTGCCTGGCAGATTCTTTTAATGCCAGGTCTACTTCCTGCATTATCTCAGGTATTTCAGCAATCGCTTCTTTGGCTTCGGAGGTGTATGGAACCTTTGTGGATGCCAGGTGGATCATCACTATCATTGGTCCTGTTGGTATGCCAGAGCCCCCTTTCTGTTCCAGCCCATACTTCCTCCAATCTATATTTTCAACGGCTTTTGTAAGAGCACATGAGCCAGCCTGATACAAGAGTGGAACTCTGTTTGCAAACCTGAGAATCTTGACTGGCTCATCCGATGGTATGTTACCGCCATAAACCAGACCAACCTCTACTGTAAAAGGATTTCCCGAATATACTGAGGGTTTTCTGGTCACGGGTATTGAATAAAAGCTTGGCTTTAAATCACCCAAAACGTTCTTCAATCCCTTCTTTATGAGTGTTTCACCTATTGGTGAAAGAGATTCATATGATGGCGGCAGTAATTTTACCTTCAAAAATGCTTCCTTTAACTTTTTAACTTCTTCAAGCGTAAGTTTGGATGGTTCTCTTTCCGGATCTATACCGGATATCTTCAAAATTTCATTTGCCATCTGGGAACTTATCCTGCTGAATTCACCAGTCAAAAAGGTTGAAATTTTCTTATAACTTGTTTTCTGTGCAATCTTCATTATTTCACCTATTTCCACCCCATATGGATGTGGTTTGGTTTCCTTTGGTGGAGATATGGGATCATTCCAGACCCTTTCATACTTTATTTTAAATCCATCAGAGTCCTGAAATGTTATGGTTGCATGCGGGTTAACTATGGCAGTATTCTGCAGATAATCCATTATACTCTGTTTACCTTTGGTATATTTTCCTTTTAAATTGACAGTTATTTTTACCCCGCTTTTTTTGTCCGTCAAAAATGGCTCTTCCTTAAGGATAACTGGTTTATTCTTGGCAGTGTCTATATAAAGATCAAACATGTATCCTATATCTTCAGAAATGATCTTGGATTCTATATGTGCCGGCTTGCCGGTCGTTATCTGCCCATATAAAACTACCGCAGATATACCAATACCCTGCTGACCCCTTGATTGCCTTACAGCATGAAACCTGGAACCATATAAAAATTGTCCAAATACTTTGGGAACTTCCCTTCTAACAATTCCTGGACCATTATCCTCAACCATTAATCTGTATTCATCCCTGTCAATCCTTTCCAGATAAATATTTATTTCGGGTAGGATCTTTGCCTCTTCACATGCATCGAGTGAATTGTCCACTGCCTCTTTAACGGCCATGACAAGAGATTTCTGAAGGGAATCAAAACCAAGGATTTGCTTGTTTTTTTCAAAAAATTCGGCTATCGATATTTCCTTTTGCCTTTTTGCCAATTCTTCGGAAATATCAGAATCCATAATAATCACAAATAACTTTTAATTCTCCTTTTTAAATCTTTCGCTGTTGAATTTTTTATTGGTATATAAGATTAATTTGTAAAATATGAAGAAAATTTCAGGTGCAGCATTCCCTATTATATTTATTTTTTTTATCATGTTCGCCCGAATTGTTCTCCTCTTCCTTTATTTCCTTTAAAGTACATATCCTTTCCGCAAATGCATTGTGTTTGTGAATGCTTTCCTCACTTTCCGATTTGACTGTTATTATGGTATCATCGGGAAAATCTCTATACCTATCATATATTAATTTTAATGCTTCCCTTACAACATCCTCAACAAACTTTGGATTTTCATGAGCTTTCAGAACAAGCTCCATCTCATCCTTTCTTTTCAATATTTCATAAGTGGAGTTAGAATAAGATTTTTCAGCAATTTCTATGAGATCATTGATTTCGACCGAATTGCCTTCAGGTATTTCAATTAAAATTGTCAGATTATTCCTCTGGTTATGTGATGGAACAGGAATCCTGTCAAGAAAATCTGAATATTCGGGATACCTTTCTTTTAAATGTGCCCTGACAGTTTCCATGGCACATGGACATACAGAAATTCCTGTTGATGTAACACCGATCATCTTCCTTATTTTTTTGTTTTCCATAACAACCTTGGAGAAAATTCTGTATCTTTCCTGCGTTACCTTGCCAGAAGGATTTTTCCTGTCTAAAAAGTAATCTGAAAATATTTCAACCTCCATCCTTGTCGCGTAGGGATGCCTTTTTGACATCATTTTAACGATATTTTCTCCAAGATCCTCTATGCTTGAACAGGGTGTTTTTATACTATTTTCAACTATTTCCTCAATGATTTCAACATTTCTTGACATATCTGCTCCTTTCTTGGTAGATGGTAAATCCACATATAGATTGATTGTGGGTTGTAAAATAACATTTCTATCAGGTCTTTTTACCACTATCTGTTTTGTAACATTCGTTACACCAACCCTTGTCAGTTTAAAATTAACCTTTGGCAGTATAGCCTGAATATCCGGGAGATCCTTTTCCATAATTAGCGTAAATTTTTGTATTATATTAATTAATTGTCAGTTAACTATATAATAATTTATTTATATTTAATTTTGATAGTCATTATCATATGAGAAAGAATTTGATGATAGTGGGATCGATTCTCATAATTCTGGGCATAATTCTTTTCGCTGTTGGCACATATCTCTCTGAAGATTCACTGATCATTTCAAAAAACTGGACAAATTATAATAATAACGTCTGGACATCACAGAAGATAGACGTTCAATCAGAAGATATTATAGTTGTAATGTCAAAAAACGTATACCTAATAAATTCATCAGAAATAAGCTATGTAAATCAAACAGATATAAAATCAATTACACAACAGGCAGTTAGCAATACTTCATCGGGGTTGACATTTATGGTTGAGAAAGGTTCCTATTACATCATTACATTTTCTACCGTTAAACCAAACATTACATACTATTATGGATCTGAACCATCACTTATTGCTGGAGGATTAATGATACTAATCGGAATAATTTTGGCAATAATAGGAATAATAATTTTGATCGTGGGATTGATAATGAAACCAAAGGTGGTGAAATCAAATGAAATCAAATGAACTGCTTGGAATAATATCTGCAGCCCTGGTAATTATTATATCGATAATCATATTTTACTCAATATATATTTCAGTGAAATCAGAATTTGTTTCTTTTGTTTACATAGGAATTGTTTCACTGATTTTTTCTGTTGCATCATACCTCCTGCATTCTGTGATAAAATCATGGAATGTGGTTACATCCTTTTCACTCGGATATTTCGTACTGTTTTTGATGACGACACTTTATTCAACAATGATCATATCATATAATATTATATATACAGCCCTAATACTCTTTGTTCTTTTGATATACATAGTATTGCTTTACTGGAGAATTAATGCCCTGAAATCTCAGAAAAATCTGGAAAAAAATTTTAAATGATTTATTCCTCTTTTATTTTTTCCATTATCATTCCGTTTGATCCATCCATTAAGATTACTTCCTTATGATTGGTTTTCTTCATAAGGCCGGGAAACTCTATCTCAAATTTCCAGATTGGTGCATGCAAAATGAATATTTCCTCAACGTTTGGATTTATTGAAATCGATTGTATCTTTTTATACCTCTTTCTTATTTTTCTATTTACAAAATTTATGACATAATTGTTCTTATTATTTTCAATTGCATCTACCTTTATATCACCATTCATCAGTTTAACGCTTCCGGATACATCTGATTCCCTTATTTCCCTTGCTTTGATTATTGTAAATTCATAATCTTCAGGCTGAAATTCTTTAAGGTTGCTTATACCTATTATAGGAATATAAACCTCACCGGATTCCATGCCTGGCATTGGAATTTCCTGAACCACAGTCCTTCCTCCAAATGACTGAACCTCTGTCTTCATATATACAAAATTTGCAATATAGGATGCTTTTACAATCCAGTATGGAACATAAAGTAGATTGTTTGACAGTATGGTTGATTTCTCAAACCTGTGTCTATGAAGTATTGATGAATCCATATAATCATGTAGAATATTCAATGCTTTTTCTGAATTTGGTACCATGATATCAAGAATTAGATGCTTCTTCACTTTTGCCCAGCCACCATTTGGATTTAAAAATATCGTTGTACCACAGTAACTGCAAACAACAATGGATTCCCCTGGAAGCGGATTAAGAGGTGCTCCACAGTTAGGGCATTTCATTTCTTTCAGTATTTCTTCATTATTATAGGTATTTTTATCCTTCTTTTCTTCCTGTTTCGGTTGCGATGCATTAATATCTTTTATCTTGGTACCACAGTATGGACAGAAAATAACATCTTCCGGAACCGTGGCTCCACAGTTCTGACATTTCATTTGCCATCACCTGAAGTATTTTCCACCTTCCAGCCACAGTTGGGACAGAATTTTGCTCCAGCCGGTATATCCGCACCACATTTTGGACATTTAAGATTTAATGGTTTTCCGCAACTGGGACAGAACTTTGAATTCTTTGGTATCTTTGCACCGCAGTACGGACATGTCATCATGTCTTCAGAACTGAAATCGTATCCACAGCTGGGACAGAATTTTGCAGATACAGGCACAAGGGATCCACATTTCGGGCATTTTTTTGTTTGTTCCTGCTGCTGTACCATGCCCTGGGAAATACTCTGCGACATTGGATATGCCATACCAAGACCTGCACCCATTCCCACACCTATTCCTGCACCTGCACCGGCAGCACCTGAAGGGTTATTGGCAGCATCAACCATTGCTTTCCCCGCCTGAAGTTGCATGTAATTCACTCCCAGTACCTGCATGCTTGCCCTCTCTTCTATTGCCTTCTGAATCTCTTCTGGCAGTGAAACATTTAATCCTGAAATCTTGTTAATTTCTAGCCCGTACTGATCAAACTGGGTCGGTGCCTCCGCGAGAATCGCAGTTTCTATATTCATGAGGTTTGCAGGGATATCAAGGACAGAAAATCCCTGCTGTGACATTTTGCCTAAAACATTGTAAACAAGAATTACCATCTGATCCCTTATCCTTGAAACAATATCATCGCTTGTTTCAGCTGAAAAGGTACCCACAAACTGGTTTATGAATATCGACGGATCCTTTACTCTGTATCTGATCTCCCCATAAAGTCTCAATAAAACAATTCCAAAATCCTTATCCCTGAACGCATATGGTTCTTTGGACCCGAATTTCCCATCCATTATTCTTCTCTGAATATAATATACTTCGGCTTCCTGCTGAACTCCTGAAAGGAGTTTTACAATCTCACCAACCACAGGCGCATTCAATGATGTCAATGCGTATCTTCCTGGCCTGTCTATGTATGCCAGAACTTTACCATCCCTGAAAAATACAGCAGTTTCATCTTCCCTGACAACAATGTTATCATTCATTCTGATATTTCTTGGAACTTTCCACATTATGTTCTCCCTTTTATATTCATCGGCCCATTCTACAGTTGTTGCACCTATCACACTATTTCCTGATGAATATGCATCCTTTTTCCTAAACATTTTTATCATTCTCCGTAAATTATTTTATCCCTCATATTGTTTATTTCAATCAATTTGGAAACATTATCTGTTATTGCATTCAATTTCTCAGAATTAAATTTTCCAGTAAGAGTATCAGAATAAAAGGAATCTATACTGTTTTCTAGACCAGAAAGCAAATCAGCAATAGAGGAATCCAGATCATAAACTCTTGATAATTTATCAGCGGTAATCCTTAAGGGTGCTGATATCCCCGAATATCCGGCTTCATGATGTTTTATCTGTGCTGCAACAGTTTGAATTTTTGATACTGCATCCTTTATGTCTTCAAGGTTCATGAACATTCCTTTCTTTACAAGGTTATTTTCAGCCTCCTTTAATTTATCAATATAAAAAAGCATCTTTTTGTATATCTCATTCTTTAAAAAAATGTCAGCATCACGGAGATCTTCATTTATCCTGTACCCCCTGTATCCTGGAATTAGCAGCTGTAATTTTTTTATTGCTCCCCTGTCATCGACTACTTCTTTCCTGTAATCTGTCATTTTAATCAATCATATCAATCCATGAATAACTATATAAATATTTTTTCAATATCAATAATATGAAATTTTTCAGATCGCACAATGAATATTATATCATTGAGAAAGGAAAAGGAAGGAAAATAAATGGGGACATATTTTCTTTTGAAATGCAAGAAAGTTTAATAGAAATTCCAGAAACACTTGATCATCCTTATGAATATGGAAAAATCCTTCTTGTAGGTAAAAATTATTATGAACATATTAAGGAAATGAATTCTCAAAGGTCAGAAAACCCCACTTTCTTCAGCAAAACAAAAAATACACTGATCGGGCACAATCAAAAGATTCTGAAAAATAAGGAAGTGAAAAAATTGGATTATGAAATTGAGCTGGGTATTATCATTGGTAAAAAAGGTAAGTATATAGAAAAAAAAGATGCCGATGATTATATTTTTGGATATACAATTACAAATGATATTTCTGCAAGGGATTTCCAGTATTCCTTCAACAATCAGTGGTTTCTGGGAAAATCCATGGATACATTTTTTCCAACCGGACCATACATAGTTACAAAGGATGAAATTGATGATCCCATGAATTTGAATTTAAAATTGAGGGTTAATGATCAAATAAGACAGGAATCAAACACAAAGAATATGATCTTTGACATTTTTTATTTGATTTCATTTATAAGCACATATATAACACTTGAACCAGGGGATATTATATCCACCGGGACGCCTTCGGGTGTAGCCCAAGGAAAGGGAGAAGGATACTTTCTTAAAGATGGCGATGTAATTGAGGCAGAAATAGAAAAAATTGGAATTCTTAAAAATGTTGTAAAAGATTATTTTTAAAATAATTAAATTCTTTCCTTTAGAGAAGTCAGCTACTCCTAACTAAAGCTTCGGAGCTTATTGCTGGCCTTCCCCTCAACCATGGGCGAGGGTTCATCGAATCGCAACGATCGGCTGGCTGACAGCAACCTGAAGTAGTCCTGAACATTACTTAATATTATAGAAAACATATTAACAAATCTTCCCTTTGGGGGAAGTCCGTATATCTCTTCTCTGAATACTGAGTTTTACTGCTTCCCTCAAACTCCTAACTTTCCTATAATATAAAAAGAATAGATTCGATGGAATTAAATAATTTTAAGCAATATACCAGCTATGATATCTGTTATTGGTTCTGGAAGGGTAGGAGCGACAACTGCAGCATTTCTAATGATGAACGAGGTCGATAACAACATAGCTATAGTTGATATAATTGAGGGATTACCACAGGGAGAGGCCTTGGATTTAAACCATGCTGCTGCGATTATGGGCAAAGATGTTAAGGTAGCGGGATCAAATTCATATGAAGCAATAAAAGGTTCAGATATTGTTATAATAACTGCAGGACTGGCAAGAAAACCAGGGATGACAAGGGAGGAATTAGCTGCAAAAAATGCCCAGATTGTCTTTGATGTAGCTGACAAGGTGAAACAATATGCTCCTAATTCGATTGTAATCATAACAACAAACCCGCTTGACGTTATGGTTGCCGTACTGTACAAGAGGTTAGGTTTCCCAAGAAACAGGGTCATAGGGTTCAGCGGTGTTCTCGATTCAAGAAGGATGGCCTACTATGCATCCCAATATCTCAACATTTCACCATCCGCAATAACGCCACTTGTTTTGGGTCAGCATGGTGAAAACATGTATCCAGTTCCCGAACTTTCATTCGTATACGGTAAAAGTTTGAAATCATTCCTGACTGATGAACAGTATAACAAAGTTGTCAAGGACACAATTAACGCCGGGGCGGATATTACGAATCTTAGGAAATTCAGCAGCAACTGGGGGCCGGGAGCCGGACTTACAGTCATGGCCGAGGCCATTAAGAGAGACAGAAAAATAGCACTCGAAGCATCCGTATTGCTGGATGGAGAATACGGTATTAAAGGGTATTTCGCTGAGGTCCCGATAATAATTGGTAAAAACGGTGTGGAGAAAATAATAGAGGTTGACCTGAGTTCAGAACAGAAAGAAAAATTAATGAAGAGCATTGATGCGATCAAAAACAATCTGAAGCAGGTTCCGGAAGAATATATAAGGTAAATTTTTTAAACCTCTTTCCTTATTTTTGTTAAATGTTCTATGGTATCGATATAGGAAGCACTACAACTAAGATAATAGGAATGGAGGAGAGGATAGAATATAGAAAGATTCTTCCCACAATAGAGTTCATTTATTCTGATTATAAGGAAAATTTTCATGATTCCGTATCCACTGGTTATGGGAGATATTCAATAAAATCAAAGATCACAATACCTGAAATAAGGGCTCATGTAATAGGAGCTGTATATCAAACGGGGTTGAAAGATTTTGTACTTCTGGATATCGGTGGTCAGGATTTTAAGATAATAAATGTTAAAAATGGATTTCTGGATGATTTTGCAACAAATGATAAATGTGCAGCAGGGACTGGAAGATTCCTTGAAAAAATGGCGAATGTCTTAAATGTTGATATCAATATCCTTTCAAGAAATTATGAGGATCCCGTAAAAATAAACAGTACCTGTACGGTATTTGCAGAAACTGAACTGGTTGGTTTGATGATGGAAAAATATCCAAAGGAAAGGCTTATGGCAGGCATAAACCATGCTGTTTATGAAAGGATCAGGCCATATATCATGAAATTCAGGCCTAAAAGAATTGTTTTTACCGGGGGTGTTGCAAATAACATGGCCATAGCCAGAATAATTGAAGAAAAATCTGGGATGGATGTGATTGTACCGGATGATCCACAGGCAAATGGAGCCATTGGATGTGCCATATATTCTAAGAAAATACATCAGAGATCCATTATACCATAAATTTTTTTTAGATTTTCTTCAACATCCTCCACATATTTTTTAAAAAACTCCCTGTCCAGATTTTCCATCATCCTGTATCTTCTGGGTACGGATGTTATATCTAAAACTGCTCCTGGCCTGGAAGGATCATCAAGAAAATCCGTTTCCAGGAAAAATCGTGTACCTTTTTTCATTGCCTCCTTCACATTTTCTCTCGATGAAATTACAGATGGAAATATTCCGAAGTTTTCATCTTCCAGAATGAATGGTGGGCTAAAATGTTTTATGACCTTCATTTTTTCCATTCCAGCTCTTTCGGCAATTGTAGAGAGTTCGGCAAATAATTCCCTTGTTGCAGATTCGGTATGCAGTATAACAGGTATTTTATATTTTGAAGCCTCATGCATTGCATATTCAAGCATTTTATTTGAATAATCCATGATTATCTTTTCTACATGGAAATGCGGTCTTCCAATTTCTCCCAAAGCATTTGCTTTATTATCTTTTATATATTCCAAGGCAAGATCTATTGCTTTGATAAACAGATCATAAGCGTTTTCAAATCCCAGTTTCTCTTCCGATTTAATAAAATCTACAGGATATGGCCCAATCGTTATCAGAACATGGATGTTAAAATTTTCTTTCACCAGTTTTGATATTTTCATTGTTTTTTCATATTGTTCCCTGAAATATTCAATATTGTATGGATTGTCCATTTTAGGTAGATTGCATATATTTATAAAATTTCCACCCTCTTTTACAAATCTTTTGACAGAATTTAAAAAATCGCCATCATAATTCAGATGTAAATGATTATCATAAACAATCATAATTTTCACCAGTATGGTTCTCTCAAATTCACGGCGATTTTTAAAGCATTATCAATAAAACCATCCACAAGATTGTCATTTCTGAATATGCATGGCTTGAATTTTCCATCAGGTGTTATTCTTAAACGTGTACAGTTCATGCAGAAATCATGTTTGAACATTGGTTCAACCAACTCGATTTCCACTTCATTTCCATTAAAATTTATTGTGTAAATTTCCCTGTGGTGTAAAGGTTTCAGTGTTTTTTTGTATTCATATTTATTTAAAAATTCCCTGACATTGTCCAGATTTTTATGATATTTTTTAAATAATTCCCTGTTAACATCCTCTCTTGATGCTTCAAATTCAATGACCTGAAGCGTAAAATCCATATTTGCTGCGAATCCTATCATATCTTTTATTTCTTCATCATTCAAACCATTCAGATATACCATGTTTATTTTCTTCTTTTTAAATGGTATCCCAGATACCTTCAAAATAGATTTTATTACCATATCATGACTATTCTTCCCTGTAATTTTCCTGTAAATTTCACTTTTCAATGTGTGCATGCTTATGTTTATTCTTTTCAACCCCGATTCATAAAGATCTTCCGCTATCGAATCTAAACCTATTCCATTGGTTGTCATGCTCACATCTTCAAAATATTTTGATGCAATTTTAACGATTTCAATTATATCTTTTCTCTGAAGAGGTTCACCCCCGGTTAATTTTATTGATTTGATACCGAAATCACTTGACTTCTTAAATAATGTTTCAATTTCCTCAATGGTCAATTCATGTTCAACGGATTTTATTCCTTCTTTGTGACAGTAAAAACAGTTTAGATTACATTGACCTGTTACCGAAAAACGAATATAATCTATTCCCCTGTTATATCTATCTACTATTCTTTCCATTTATTTGATCAATGGTAAAATATCACTTTAAATTAATTAATTTTATGAAAAGGATATTTTGATTGTCTATATTTATTCATATGAGATTTTTTCACATTCCTTTATTTATCTAAAATTTTGAGTTGTTTTTCTGTTCATTTTTTGTTTTCATCATTAAAATGGTATCTCCCATTTTTTTGTCAATCCATAGATATTCATCAGGCAATGATATTTTCCAGCCTTCCTTCATCACATTTATTGTAGATTGAGAATATTCAAATGCGATTATTTTCAATCTGTAATGTTCTTGACAGAATTTGGAAATCTTTTCAATTAATCGACCTTTTGCATCCACATCACCGGATTCCGCAGATATCAGTTCAATTGGAATTATTCCGGCCTGCCTGAAAAATTCATCTGGAAGAATGCATGAAAAATTGAATACTATTTTGCCTGCATAATCTTTCTTATCACCAAAATTCCCCTGCATTCCAAATGTTATCCTGAAATCTACATTTTCCTTTAAAATTACATAAAGCACCTTTTCAAATTTTGTTTCCTCAATATTTACAATTTCCATGTTGATAAAATAAAAACAATATGAAAATAAATTTTATTTTCTATATCATAAATTAAACCATATTATGAAAAATTTATTAAATCGATAAAAATTTTAAAATGGATGAAGGATGTCGAAGAATTAATATTGAAAATAAATGAAATAAAACCAGAAATAAATGGAGTTGTCAGAGAAAGATTGGAAAAATTCAGATCATTTGAAAAACTTGATGATAAATTCTGGTTCAGTGAACTGGTATTCTGTATTTTAACCGCAAATACATCTGCCGAAATGGGAATAAAAATTCAGAATTCTATTTCCCCTGAAGAATTTGCCTCACTCAGCTACGAAGAGTTAAGGGATAGATTGAAGAGTTTAAAATATAGATTTTATAATACCAGGGCAAGATACATATACGAAAATCAGATTTATGCAGGCAGGATTAAAGATACCGTTAAAAGTCTGGAAAAGGATGAGAAAAGAAATTGGCTGATAAAAAACATAAAGGGTTTTGGTTTTAAGGAATCTTCCCATTTTCTCAGGAATGTGGGATTTTTTGATTATGCAATTATAGATAAACACATTTTTAATTTAATGAGAGAGTATAATTTAACAGATGATATTAAAATAAATTCAAAAAATTACATCATTCTCGAGGGCATTCTCAGGGATTTATCAAAAATTTTTTCGATGTCTCTCGGAGAATTGGATCTTTATCTGTGGTATTTAAAAACTGGAAAGGTTCTCAAGTGATTCAGCGTATCTGAGGTCTTCAACTGTATTGATATTTATACCCAGAAGATAATCGTTAAAAATGTAAATGCTGTGAATATTTCTGTCGCTTACAACATTTATACCTGTGTAAAGAAAATAATTTTTTCTCTTGACCATACCACTCATGGAACCACCATGATATGATGATAAAAATTCCTCTATATGTGATGGTTTTAAGAATGGAAGATCGGATGATACGGTCAAAAAAGATTTTTCAAAATTTTTCATAATAAATGAAACATCAAAACAGTAACCCTCACCGGGAGTTTCAATGTAATCATAATGTTCTTTAACGTATTTTTGAGTTTCCGGGGCGTTGTTAGAGACTGCGACCAGACATTTATTCCTTGATTCCATAACGGATCTGCAGGCTATATCGATTAACCTTTCTCCCCTAAATTTTACCAACATTTTTTCCTTTCCGAACCTTGAACTCTTTCCTCCAGCCATTACAATACCAAGCATAATATCACCATCGTTATTGACCTGGATATTTCATTCATTGCTCCTATCACATCACCATTTACAAAACCGAAATTGTTTAGGGATATATATTTTATAATTATTGAAATTATTATTCCAGTAAATGAAATCAGATAAATATAACCGAAAATAAAATAAAAAGGGGAAGTGTATAAAATTCCAATTATAATATAATAAGGTTTAAAATTTTTAAAGAATATTTCACCTAGTCCACCAGGATAATATTTTTCCCACAAACCAAAAAACATTGAAAATTTTGCTGAAAGTTCAGAAATTATAAAAAAAGCAAAAATGCTGTAATAATTCAATTTCAATGTAAATATGGAAAATATTTCTATTATTATTACCGAAACAACAGAAAATGTTCCTGCAATACCCGTATTCACATCTTTCAAAGCCCTTATCTTTTTTTCTCTGTCCCCCTTAACCATGATACCATCAGAAAAATCTGCCAGACCGTCAAGATGTAATAAACCAAGGATAAGATAGATTAAAATAACCATAAAAACAGAAAAAATTGGTTTGGGGAGGAAATCCAAAACTATGCCAAGAAGTGAAAATATTATTCCAAATATGATTCCAATCAATGGAATAAGATAAGAAACTTCCGCGGCCTTTTTAATATCATTTTTACCCGGAATTTTAGAAAAAAAACCCATCAATGATGAAAACGAATCAAACATTAAAGGGATTAAAACATTTGAGATAAATAACATTTCTTTGGAAAAAATACCAGAAAAATTTATTAGGTTTAAAATATTTCTAATAATTATAAGAAAAATTTGAAAGGAGGTGAAAATATAGAAAATCACAGGTACTATTCAAAGAGATTCTGGGTAAGGTAAAGATTAAAATATAATTTAATATTTTAAATTTTGATTTATATGTTTATTTTGGTCATTTCAAATACGATGGTTTCGCAGATACCGGGAATTACCGTGGCTGGTGCTAATGATGAACTCATAAAATACACTCCAGTAGCGGATGCAGAATTTTTGTTTTATTCAAAACCGATTTCTATAGATGCAATTCCTGTAACCCCCGAAGGCCATCCAACCCCCGCAATAATAACGAAGGCCGTGAAAAGTTTGACTGATTTCCCCCTGATAGTGGTCCGGTCAGGTACCATGTTGCCTCCAAGGATCCCACATGTATTTATTCATGACAAACCTGGAGAAAATATAACTGAAAGGGATGCCCTACCAGAACTGGATGAAATACTTGAAAGGTCAGAAATACTTGGGCAGGAATTCACAAAGCTTTTCAATGAAGTTTACATAGCAGAAAGTCTCCCTGGGGGTACAACTACTTCTCTTGCCGTCCTCAGGGCCCTTGGTTATGAATCAAGGGTTTCTTCTTCAATGAAAGATAATCCTCTGGAACTGAAAAACAGGGTTGTTGATATGGCTCTGAATAGAAAAAAACCTAGGAGCTGGTATGATGTTTTGAAGTCTTTCGGAGACCCAATGATGGCTTTTATAGTTGGCTTTTCACATGGATTCAGAAATGACATTTACCTTTTCGGAGGTACACAGATGCTCGGGGTTTCAGCATTATTGAAAGAAACTGGAAAGATCCCGAGGAAGATTGTAACTACAAAATATATAATCGAAGACAAAATTGCAACTTTTGCAAAAACTGCAAAAGAAATTGGTGTTGAATATTATCCCTCTTACATTGATTTTTCAGATTCAAAATTTACTGGTCTAAGGGATTATGAAAAGGGAATTGTAAAGGAGGGGGTTGGTGCAGGCGGTTCCGTATATCTGGCGGAAAAATATGGTATTAAATGGGAAGAAATAAAAAATAAAGTTGAGGAAATTTATGAAAACCTCATTAAAAATAGATAAGGGTCTGGTTTACGGGACTTTTGGAATTGAACTCTATTCATTATCATCTTCGGTATTCAGCGGACATCTTGGCTACAGAAAAGGATTTTATATTAAGGGTATAGATGAATATGTTGAAAATTTTAATGATATGCATGTTGGAATTTTGAGAGAATTAAATCTCAAGAAATATACTGGTTTTTTTACAATGGCCAAAATACCTGAAAATTTTTTTTATTCCAATTCTGACAATATAGAGATTTTCATGAGCATGGGCATTTCTCACGTATGTTTTCCTGGTGAGGAATGTCATGAAAGGGGTACGGTAAATATCATCATTGCTGTTTATAGAGAACTTAAAATTTCAGCCGCTGTCGATATCATTAGCATGGTCTCTTCAATTAAAGCATATTATTTATGCAAAAATGGTATGGGATATGCAACACCTTCAGACGCAATAATGGTATCATTTATGAAGGGGGATAATATAGAATTTGCAGGCCCATCAACCAGTCTTGGTTTGAATATATCCAGGATACTTTCTTTAATGTTTGAAAAATATTTCAACGGATATCATTGATTTTCCATAAGCTCTATTATTCTTTCCATATTTACATTCTTTTCAACATTTTCCGAAATCTTTTCTATTATCTCTTCTATGCTATAATTTATTTGAATGCTATCATCAAACATCTTCATCAGATTTTCTGTAAATTTCTGGTTTGCAAATATATCGTGTATATAGGTTCCTATGGCATTGTTCCCAACTGAACCGTCAAACCTCTTTACTGGTATCATGTTCTCTTTATTTACAATGCTGAAAGGGTTGTTTGATTCTGTTAATCCCAGATGTATCTCATATCCCCTAACAATGCTTTTCATCTTTTCATGGAGTACTTCAGCCTCCACCATGGATACCTTTTTTTCATTGTTAAATAACGTCTTTGTATCTAGGATATTCATACCTTCTATTTCCCCCGCCCTGGATTCAACATTATCTATTATCTTTTTACCCATCATCTGATATCCTCCACATATTCCGATTACAAAGGTTCCATCTTTGTGTAGTTCCTTTATTCTATCCTCAATACCATTTTCCCTCATGTATCTCAGATCATCTATTGTCCTCTTGGAACCTGGAATTATTATAACATCCGGATCCTTTATATCCTCTGCATTTTCAGCAAAACTTATACCCGCATCCTTAATGTAATAGAAAGGATGGAAATCGGTTGAATTTGCCATGTATGGGAATTTTATAACCGTAAAATTCACCCTTCCGTTTTTCCATCTGAAATCAAACATGCTATCTTCCATAGGTATGAAACTGTCCATATACGGGACCGTGCCAAGGTGCTCAATGTTGAATTTTTCCCTCATAAAATTTATTGCAGGATTGAGAAGCCTCTCATCGCCCCTGAATTTATTTAAAATGTATCCATGAAATTTTATTTCATTTGCCAGCATTATTGTACCTGCAATCTGAGCAAATGACCCGCCCACATCGATATTGGATGCAAGAATATTTACAGAATCTATGGCCCTGGCCAGAACCCTGTTTGGAAGATCGTATTCTATGTTTATTTCAGCCGGAGAGCCTGCACCTTCAATTATTACGATATCGTTCTTCTCTTTAAGAGCCTTTAAACTTTCATATGCATAATTGAAAAATATATCCTTTTTTGATTTAAAATATTCATAACCGTCGATTTTTCCATAAAATTTACCCATTAGAATCGTGTGCAACCCATCTTTTTCAGGCTTAAGCAAAATGGGGTTCATCCTTGCATCTGGTATATTCCTTGAAGCTATGGCCTGTATATACTGGGCATACGCGATCTCCCCATTTATTGCTGCCGCGGAATTCAATGACATGTTCTGGGCTTTGAAAGGAGCTACTTTGAAGCCCATGTTTGAAAATATTCTCGCGAAAGCAGTGGTTAAAGTGCTTTTACCTGCCCCTGACATTGTTCCCATGATGAATAAAGGTTTAATGGCCATATTTTATCCCCTCATGATTTCTTATATCCGTCCCTTTTAATAAATTTATCAATAGATCATTTTCTTCCCTTTTTCTTATGGAGAATCTAATGTATCCCTTTAGACCAAAGGATTCACAGTTCCTTACCAGTATATTGTTATTTTTTAGATGATGGTAAATGTCAATCATTGGGGATTTGACAAGAAAGAAATTCGCATCAGACTTTATACCGAGAGTTTTCTCAATCCTTTTCTTTTCATCCCTAATTAATTTTACTGTTTCATCAACAAATGAATAATTTTTGATTGCATATTCTGTAAATACACATCCCGTGATTCCGGTTGACCATGGAATGGAAAATTCTCTCATCCTTTCAATGTATTTCTTTTTACCGAATGCATATCCTGCACGGATTCCTGGAACACCAAACTGCTTAGTCAGACTCCTCAGTACAATCATGTTTTCAGAATAGTTATTTTTTATTATGTCTGAAAAGTCTATGTAGGCCTCATCCAATATTACTATTGAATTTTTCCTTTCTGCCTGTATAACAATATCATCAACATCCATGTATTTGCCCGTGGGATTGTTTGGATTTGATATGAATACTATTGAATCCTTCTCAATCAATTCCGATGGATAAGGATCAATATTCCTTACAATTTCCTTTTTCATGCCGAATAGATCTGATATTCTTTCATATTCTTTGTAAGTAACTTCCATCATTCTTGACTTTTTGCCTGAAAATGCATATCCTATTTGATAAAGCAGTTCAGTTATCCCGGCAGAGAAAATCACGGAACCGTCAATTTTGAACTTCTCCTTTATCATATCCTCAATATAATCACAATATGGATATCTTGTATAATCAAATTTTATTTCATCAAGAAATTCAGCTCTGTAAGGATTTATGTTTGTGGAGAAGTCAATCATCTTGTATTCATAAGGCCTTGCACCACCATGGTAAATTGAGGACATATATCATCACCCCTGTAATGATTACAATTGTATATGATATAATAACTGTAATTCTGAGGGCCCTTAATAAATCATTTTTTCCTGGCAATGGACCATAATCAACCCTGTAATAACCAATTTTTTCCAGTGTTCTCTGTAGTATGGCGGCCATCGGTGCCATGGTATACATCCCATTTATCTTTATTTTCCTGTATTTTGCAAGGGAATCCTTCACCCGGTGGAATGAAAATGGGAAAAATAACAGGGATGTAAGCCTTGCAGGAATGAAATTCATGACATCGTCTAACCTGGCTGCAAATTTCCCAAAATAAAAATACCTTTCATTTTTGTAACCTATCATGGAATCAAGGGTATTTATAATTCTGTAAAAAAATGCGCCTGGAATTCCAAAAATGAGGAAATAGAACATTGGGCCAGAAATTGAATCGGTAATCGATTCTGCTGAACTCTCAATGGCTGCAGAATAAAGGTGTCCTTTATCAAGATTTTCTGTTTTTCTTCCAACAATCTTAGACACATTCTGTCTTAGTGATCTTTCATCATCGGTATAACATGATTTTACATGCCTATAAAGTGAACCTATGGAAAATGTAGATTTGAAGATATAAACATCCATGATTATTTTCAAATATATATTAAATTGAATGCATTCCAAATATATCAAAGGAGTCAAAAAAATTGTTATTGTCAGGATGGAAAAAACGGTGCCGTAAAATATATCAATTCCCCCCTTCCTTATATATTTTTTATCAAAAAAGTTTATGGTTCTACCTATCCAGACTACGGGATGAATCACTGAGGGATATTCCCCTATGAGATCCATTATTATGGATGCTATGAATACAATTACTATGAGATTCATGGGTATACCTGCACTGCCCTCTTTTCTTTTGATTTAATTCTGAATGCTCTGACATTCATTTTTTCATTTATGTATTTTATGCATGAATCAACATCATTTTCATCAGGTCTTGGAAATCTTGGAGATACTTCAATCATCATATCAATCCTTAAAACTGGATTTTTTAAAAATTTGGAAATATATTCTGATATTTCTATTGCATTCTGGCATCCAATTATGGGCTCTGAATATACCGTTTCAAATGAGAATTTTTCATTGACCAATTTTTCAAGATTTTCAAGAGATTTTTTATTGTCCCTGCCGGTTATATCTATATTTTTTTTGGAATCAAGAGTTTTTATTGAAAATGCTATTCTATCAGCCAGATATACAATCTTCTCATTCAGGTTTTCACCATTTGTAAGAATATTTATTTTAATCCCATTTTTCTTAAGTAATTCCATTAAATCAATCAGGGATGGGTCAATTGTGGGTTCACCGCCTCCAAGAAATACTTCATTTATTCCATTATCCTTTAATATTTTTAAAATTTCGTCCGTGGAGAGAAATCTTATACGCCTTGTTTCAATCTTTTCTGCGTGAATATCATATTTTGATTTTTTTAAAATACAGAATTCACAATCCCAGTTGCATCCATAAAAAAATAGGTAGGAGGAAAGATCTGGAAATTTTGTTATATGATAAACATGGGTCATCTCAGCTCGAAAGATATATCTGATTCATATTTAAAGGCGTTACCTTTCCTGCCAGATTAGGATATAATGTTTGAAATACCATGTATATACCAATAAATATCTGAGGCCCTGGCTCTTCAATGTAATAGTCCGGAAGTATTATGAAATGCTTTAATTTTACAGCAGTAATGTTGGAAAACATGCTGTTGTTTTCAAACTGATTTAAAAGAAACGCCTGGGATTGTGATACAAGGATCCATTGTGGGTTTTCATTTACTATGCTCTCTGGATTTGCTATGTAATAACCAACTCCCACCGATCCTGTATTTATTCCACCGGCCTGAATGATAAGATCGTTTATGAATGTATTTTCGCCGGCCGTCCATATTGGATTGTACCATCCAAGATAAAATACAGTACTTCTGTTTGTAACATTGGCAGTAATGCCATTCAGATCTGTTTCAAATGATTCTATTGCATTTATAATCTTTGATGCATTTGAAACATCATCTGTGGCATATCCAAGCATGAATATATCATGTATTATTCCATCGAGGTTTTCAGGATTCATGAATAAAACGGGAATGCCGGCATTCTCGATCTGTGTTATTGCATTTGGATCGTATATTCCTCCATATGCAAGTACAAGGTTCGGATTTAATGAGAGAACCTTTTCAACAGAAACGTTCGTTAACCCACCTACTTTTGTGATGTTTACAGCTCCCTGAGGAAACGTATCATAAACGGTATCCCCCACTACATCTTTACCCAGTCCTATGGAAAATGCAATTTCCGTGCATGATGGGGCAAGGGACACTATCCTGTTAACAGGTTCCTTTATTTTTACAATATTGTTTAGATCATCTATTACACTGACATAATTTATCTGAGCCGTCTGATTTTTTGACTGTGCTGTTGAACTCTGGTTTTTAATTGAATTTACAGTGTAATAATATCCTCCAAAGAACGACAGTACTAGAACCACAATTATTATTATCGCGGCAACAGAATTCTTCATTATATCACCCTGAACTTAAATTTATTTTAATTATTTAAAATTTACTTGAATAAGATTAAATATGATTTTTTATAACTGTAATGTATGAATGACACTTATTCATTGTATAAGCTTGCTGAATCTACCGTCTGCATGATGAAATGGGATGACTGTGTATACTTTTATTCCGTTCTTCTCCAGAGAGATGATATTCCTGAAGATCTGTTGGCCGGTGCCTGGCATGGGTATGGGGATTGTCTTGAAAAGGTAAAAAGAAAAGAGGAAAGTATCATGGCTTATGAAAAAGCACTGGAATATCATATAAGGGATTCAATAAAAATGGAGAAGGCAGGATCCTACCTATGGGGTTCCTGGGCTGCACTAAAACTTAACAAACCCGATCTGGCATACGAAATGATAAAAAAGTCTTTGGATATTGATCCGGATTATGCATATTCCTGGTTAACATTATCTGTAATTGCAACAAAACTCAAAAAGATTGATGAGGCAAAAATGGCCAGAGAAAAATACAAGAATATTGTTGAAATTAAACCATATAAAAACAGGGTTTGTGAAGGTCTTGAAATGCTTAATTCAATAATAAACAATCTTGAAGGTGAAATTAAGGAAAGGGCTGAAAAAATACTTAAAAATACATGGTGTAAAGAAAATGATATTGAAAAATGAAAAATCCAAAGGTTATTTTACTTTACTTATAATTATCGTTTCATTTTTTGTTATAATTTTTTCACTTTCCATTGGTCCGGTAAATATTTCCTTTATTGATATTCTTAAATATATATTTTTGATAAAGGATGGGGGGATTTTTGGTACAATAATTTTTGATATTCGAATGCCAAGAATACTACTCGCATTCATTGTTGGGGGATCCCTCTCATCTGTTGGAGTTGTCATGCAATCAGTATTCAGAAACCCTCTTGCGGATCCTTATATAACCGGAACTGCATCCGGGGCAGCATTTGGAGCAACAATAGCAGTGATATTGAATATATATTTGATTTCTGTCCTCTATCTGCCCCTATTTGCGTTTCTGGGCGCAATGTTTGCAACAACACTCGCATTTACTATATCATATTTATCGGGAGGAAAAAGAAGTGAAAATCTTTTGCTTGCCGGTCTCGGGATTTCAATATTCTTTTCATCGATTGTATCCTACATGATGTACCTTGACGGCAAGGACCTTGATTACCTGTTTTACTGGCTAATGGGGAGTTTCAGCGGATCTCAGATGTACATGGTTTATATAACATTTTCAATATTTTTGCCTTCTTCAATTTTACTTTTTATATTTTCAAGGGATCTGGATTTATTCATGCTCGGTGAAGAACACGCAAAATCGCTCGGCATGGATGTTGGTTCTAAAAGAATTTTATTCTATTTCATCTCTTCACTTTTGACAGGAGTAAGCGTTGCATTCGTAGGCATTATTGGATTTGTTGGATTGATAATCCCCCATATTATAAGGATGATGGGAGGGGCATCAAACAGATTCGTACTTTTAAATTCAATTTTTCTAGGTGGTTCATTCATGGTAATTTCAGATACCATTGCCAGATCATTCAACATAATAGAAGAACTGCCCGTTGGAATCGTTACATCTATTGTAGGAATACCATTCTTCCTCTATCTGATTGCAGTTGAGAGGAGGTACTGGTCATGATCTCTCTAAAAAATGTGGATTTTTCATACGGTGGAGAATTCAGTCTTAAAAACATAAATATGGAGATAAATGATGGAAAAATTATTTCTGTCCTTGGTCCCAACGGGTCAGGAAAAACCACACTGTTAAAAATCATTTCTGGCATCATTAACGATTACTCAGGTGATGTTTTTGTTGATAATTACAATATAAAAAATATTCATAGAAAAATTCTTTCAAGAATCATATCATATGTTCCGCAGGATCTTACCCTCGGTTTCGATTTTTCTGTAAAAGAGATCGTGATGATGGGGAGATATCCACATATCCCCTTACTATCAGATCTTAATAAACATGATTTAGATATCGTGAAAAATGCAATGGAAATTACAGGAATAAAAAATCTTGAAAACAGGTCAATAAGAGAAATTTCAGGAGGGGAAAAGCAGAGGGTTTTGATCGCAAGGGCTATTGCCCAAGAATCCAGGGTTATAGTTCTTGATGAACCCACATCAAACCTTGATATAAAATATCAGCTGGAGATAATGAAATTGCTCAATAAAATGGTCAAAAATGGAGATAAAACGGTAATCATGAGCATGCATGATATAAACCTTTCAATAAGGTTCTGTGATGAGATATTTCTGATGAATGAAGGAAAAATGGTTTCGAGTGGTAAACCGGATGAAGTTATAAATGACAAAATCCTTTCTTCTGTATATGGAATAAATGCAAAGGTACTAAGGAACGGGGATGGAAGAATCGTTTATGTTTTTCCCGATGAATTCAACGGGCATGGATAAATGCCTTCTGGCAATTTCAGGGACCTGGTAATATTCCGGTTTTATATCCCTCTCGATTCTAATTTTAATTTTTTCAGGATAGTATGTTCCGCATCTCCTGCACCTGAACCCCTTTCCCCTACCAGCAGATTCCATGGATTTTTTGCATACCGGACATTTCGGATTCTCATATTCATATTTTTCAGAAAGGCTTAGGATTCTTATCTTTTCAATATTGAGCGTATCATTATATTTCTTGACTGAACCATATATAACAATTTTATCACCGGATTCAAGTTTTTCTATTATCTCTCTGAACTGTAATGTATGATCATATGCCGCAACATTAATTATTCCTGTAGAATCAGAAATTCTGAATAAAACATGTCCGCCCGGAATTCTTCTGGGTTTTTCAATAACCTCTCCCTTAATCATGTATGATCGGTATTCCCTAATATTAGATATTTTTCCCTTTATAATATGATCATCTGTTCCCTGGTTGGTTTTAAATATGATATAAGAATCAAAATGATCAGATCTGACAATTTTCATGGCATTTTCCAGATCATGAAAATCTGTTCCCCGTATACCATATAAAACTGGTGTCAGCGTTTCAGGCTTTATCATGATCTTCCTGTTCAGGTAATCATAATTTTCAAATGTGGTTTTTATCCTATTATCCATTTCAATAACTGATTTTTCATCCACAAACCTTTCCTGGCTCCATTTATCTTCTGACAAGTAGGTTAAAAGTTCAAGGGTAAATTTTTTCGGCCTCCATGATATTGCGGATGCCGCTCCTATTAATCCAAGTTTTCTCTTGTAACCTCTATAATGAGATTTTTTTAAGAAAATTTCTATATCATCAAAAGATAACACATCCCTGACTGCCATCCAGTATAATTTTTCACTTATCTTTTTTTCCGTTACAACTATTCCCGGTGATGTTTTTTCAACATTAAACAATGCATATTTTTCTACTATTCCGGAAACATAGTCAAGTATGGATTCTGGATCGGGTTCTTCCCTTATGTGAGAATATGCAAAAATGTCTTTGCCTTTTACATTCCCTATCTTGATTTTTTCCCCTTTTCCTTTACCAATTCTAATTGAGATTGCAGCATTTCCCCTGGTTTTCCATGGAATATTAGGATTTAGCCTTACAAGCCTTGGAAGGCCTATAAGGTCATACCGTGTATTTTCTGCTATTTTTATTGCCAGGTATGTAGTGCACATACCTTTTGGGCCATCAGTATCATCTATACCAATCCACATTGAACAAAATTAAGAATTGTAAAATTTATAATTTACCCTTTTTATTATAATATGGATGATGTCTGAATTGTTAGCAGGTGTGCAATTTGCTCTTTCAGTGTTTTTTACAGCAATATCCCTCAGATCATTTTTGATCAGGAGGGATATGAAATATGGATTCTTCCTTGTCTCAATGCTATCATTTTTAATCGAATCAATCATAGTTTTTATAAACTCTTCTCTTGAATACCTGACACCTACATGGTTCTTTCTGTCATTCAATATTGTAATCATGGTATTCCTGTTCCTGGCGATGGTAAGGTGATCTTTTGGTTTTAAATCTGGAAAGTAGAAGGAAAATATACGAAACTATCGAAAAAAATCCTGGTATACATTTCAGGGAATTACTCAAGATTCTGAATATGAATACAGGGGAATTACAGTACCATCTGAACGTTTTGATTAAAAATAATCTTATTTCGGAAAAGGAAATAGACAATCTAAAGGTATACTTTCCAATAAAGATGCCAAACCAGATGATGAAAACTGTATTACCATATTTAAGGAACTCCATTACAAAGAGAATTATAATAAACATTGCAATGAATCCAGGCATTACACTAATTGGATTATATTCAATGGTGAATACTTCAAAGAAAACTTTAACAAACAATCTAACAAAACTGAAGGAAAGAAAAATAATAAGAGAGATATGTGAAGAAAAAGAATGCAGATATTATCTTTACGATGAAGAACTGATAATAAATACCCTGACAACATACAGGGAATCGCTTTTTGATGAACTTGTAGGCAAATTTATGGAATTCATGGAACGAAATAGAAAATGATCATTTTATATGCGCTTTAATGAACCTGTACCCTAAAAGATCTGTTGGTAACTCCGCATTTTAACCCATATGAGAAATATTCCTAAAAAGATCCTTAAAACACTTGATGAAATC